>JBOHEE010000366.1:0-11833 GCA_050700895.1 Nitriliruptorales bacterium
GGGAAACGACACGTGTCGTTATTACGGAACTCGCTACCAGGACGGGGACTTTTTCGGTGATGCGAACTTTGGAGTTGACGACTCATTGGGTATGTATGCGAGTGCCGACGCGCGCAGTCCATTCCTATTGCCTGGAAGCGCAAGCTCTTGGGCATGGGGGCGAGGTGGTGTCGTTGTCTACCTGGGTGAAAACTGGCCGCAGCCGTCTAGCGTGACTGTCACGTATCCATGGCATACTCAAGGTCGCCTCGATGTGAACGCCGAAGAGGGGGCATCGGCCGAGGCTCGGCACGAAACAATCCATCAGCTATGGCGAGAGAGCGAACTTGCGGCCACAGCAACCCCTGTCAATGTCTCTTTGTCTACAAGCTTCGGTCCGAAGACCGTCGACATCGACAGGGATGGAACGACTAGCGTCAAAATCTCAACGCCGGCAGATCTGACTTACTACGGATTAAGCGTCAATCTCGCCGAAGCTGAAGCCGAGTCTGGGTTCGTTCGCACTTCGCGGGGTGTCTCCCAGTTCTTTGCGGACGTCTGGCATGTCTGGCTCGACTATGAGGATTGGCACTTCGATCCGCCAGAGGGCTGGTCGATTAGCAGTTGCTAATGGCTGTCGCGCCGTGGGGTAGCCTGAGCGCGTACCATTCCAGAGGTACACGCTCAGGATTTTCCTTTCCCGCACGCCGAGTTCTCGGGCATTGCAATGTCGACCAGTAACCCGAAAGCGACATGGAGAGACTTCGCTTGGGCGTTATTGATCGTAGGGGTGGCAAGCCTGTTACTTTGGAACGCGATAGGGAGTATCTTGCCCATCGAGACTGATGACGGTGCGCGGTGGATGGCGCTTATGACCACGGTCCTTTGGTTGCTCGTCGGAAGTCTTATAGTTGTTGGCGCGTGGAGACGTACTACTTGGGGCTGTCCCCATTCCCATGATGGTGTCTCAAATGGAGAGTCACCGTGCCCGAGACATAGACAAACGCGTTCTCCTGAGTGAAACAGAGAGATGGCGGGGCGATTACGGTCAAGCAGTAGCGCCGGTTACGGATGGCTCGATGTGTGGACTAAGTCCGCGAGATCCGGGCCTGGTCAGCGGCGTTCCCCCCACTCACGGAACTTGACGCGGAAGTCGTCCCCCAGTCCACGATCTTGACCCGATCCCACATCGCAACCCCGTCGTACCGAGTGTCGCCGGTTCTGGTCGTCGGTTGCCTGGCTGGCGCTCTTACGTCTGATCTGAGCCGCACGCGTGTCCCTGCATCCAGCTTGAAGTTCGCGTCCGCGGTCAGGCGGGCAGGAGTTCGAACGCATCTGCGTGTCGGGGTGCGATGACGGCGAAGTGGCGGTGATCGAGCGTCGCGAGCCGCGTCACGCCGAGGCGTTCGGCCAGCGCGACGACCGACGCGTCCACGAGGCCCAGGGGCAGCTCCGCGTAGATCTCCGTCAGCTCGACGATGCGTTCCCACTCTGAAGGCTCCGGCGCCTCGACGCTGACCTCGCCGCTCGCGATCGCACGGCCGAAGGCGACTTCGGCGTGGGCTCCGATACGCACGCGCAGGAGATGGGCGACCTCGGTGACGGCGAGTGCCGGGACGAGGAGCGGACGGGCTGCGGAGTCGAGCACCCGTGGGTCCATAGGCTCGCGTGGGTCCGCGGAGGAGAGATCGCGCGTGGAAGCGTCGGAGATGCCGCTGGGGGCGTGGCACCTCGGGGACGGGCGGACGTCGTTCCTGCTGTGGGCGCCGCGCGCCGGGGACGTCACGCTCGTGCTCGACGGCCGCCGTCGGGTCGCGATGGCGTCCCTCGCCGGCGGGTACTTCCACGCCGAGGTCGAGAACGCCCCGCCGGGCACCCGCTACCGGTACGTCCTCGACGGTGCCGTCGAGATCGCCGACCCGGCGTCGCGCTCGCAGCCGGACGGTGTGACCGGCGACTCGGCCGTCACGGACCCGACGTTTCCCTGGAGCGACGCGACCACGGGGGAGGGGCGCCGGGTCGTGGGGGAGGCGGCGAGATGCGGAGACGCGACATCCGGGGACGGAACGGGGTGGGCGGGTGTCGAGCTCGCCGATCTCGTCGTCTACGAGCTCCACGTCGGCGCCTTCACCGACGCCGGCTCGTTCACCGCCGTGATCGAGCATCTCGACGAGCTCGTCGACCTCGGGGTCACGGCGATCGAACTCATGCCGGTCGCGGAGTTCCCCGGTGGCCGCAACTGGGGCTACGACGGCGTCTTCCCGTTCGCCGCCCAGTCCACCTACGGCGGGCCCGACGACCTCCGAACCCTCGTCGACGCCTGCCACGCCCGCGGCCTCGGCGTCCTCCTCGATGTCGTCTACAACCACCTCGGCCCCGAGGGCGCGCCCCACGATGAGCTCCCGGACTACTGCACCGAGCACCATCGCACCCCCTGGGGTCCCTCGCTGAACTTCGACGGGCCGGGCAGCGAGGCGGTGCGGCGCCACTTCATCGAGAACGCGCTCTGGTGGGTCGACACCTGCCACCTCGACGGGCTGCGACTGGACGCCGTCTACGCGATCCGCGACGACTCCCAGAAGCACTTCCTCGTCGAGCTCGCCGAGACGGTCCAGGCTCGCTCCGCCGAGCTCGGACGGCGGATCCTCCTCGTCGCGGAGAGCGACCGCGACGAGCCGTGGCTCGTGCGCGAGCCGGAGGCGGGCGGGTTCGGGCTCGACGCGGTGTGGTCCGACGACTTCCACCACGCCCTTCACGCCTTCATGACAGGCGAGCAGGGTGGGTACTACGTCGACTTCGGCGACATCGAGCACCTCGCCAAGGCGATGCGCGAGGGGCAGGCCCTCACCGGCCAGCACTCGGTCTGCCGCGGCGGGCCCAACGGCGCGCCGACGGGCGACGTGCCGTGCGAGCGCTTCGTGGTCTTCGCCCAGAACCACGACCAGGCCGGCAACCGCATGGAGGGCGAGCGGCTCTCGGCGCTCGTCTCGTACGAGGCGGTGAAGGTCGCCGCGGCCGTCGTCCTCCTCTCGCCGTACGTCCCGCTGCTCTTCATGGGCGAGGAGTACGGCGAGCCGGCCCCCTTCCTCTACTTCGTCAGCCACGGGGAGCAGGAGACCCTCGACATGGTGCGGGCCGGGCGGCGCGAGGACTTCGCAAGCTTCGAGTGGGCGGCGGAGCCGCCGGACCCCGGCGACCCCAAGACGTTCGTCCGGTCGAAGCTCGACCACTCCGCGAAGCAGCGCGAGCCGCACGCCTCGCTCCTCGCCTGGTACCGGCGGCTCCTCGCGATCCGCCGCGAGGTCGGGGCGCTCGCCACCCATTCGCGCGAGGCTCTCGAGGTCGTGGCCGGCGACGGCTGCCTCGCCTGGCGGCGATGGACGCCCCAAGGGGAGGAGGCCCTGGTGGTCGCCAACCTCTCCGCGCAGGACGCGACGTTGGAGGTGGAGCTGCCCGGACGGTCGTGGCGGGTGATCCTCGACTCGCGGGACACGTCCTTCGGCGGCCCGGGCATCGAGCCTCCGGAACGCCAGATGGGCGGACGTGTGGCACTCTCCGTTCCCGCGGAGAGCGCTCGGGTGCTCTCGCTGGAGGAGAGATAGTGGGCGGCCGACACGAGCGGTACGTCTGCGTCCACGGGCACTTCTATCAGCCCCCACGCGACAACCCCTGGCTGGAGTACGTCGAGTCTCAGGACTCGGCGTGGCCCTACCACGACTGGAACGAGCGCGTCACCGAGGAGTGCTACGCGCAGAACGCCGCCTCGCGGATCCTCGACGAGAACGACCGCATCGCCGCGATCGCGAACAACTACGCCCGCATGAGCTTCAACATCGGGCCGACACTCCTCGCCTGGATGGAAGGACAGGCGCCCGACGTCCACGCCGCGATCGTCGCGGCGGACCACGAGAGCCGCGAGCGCTTCTCGGGCCACGGCTCCGCCCTCGCGCAGGCCTACGGCCACGTGATCATGCCGCTCGCGTCACCGCGCGACCGGCGGACCCAGGTCGCCTGGGGGATCGCCGACTTCGTCCACCGGTTCGGCCGGCGGCCCGAGGGGATGTGGCTGCCGGAGACCGCGGTCGACCTCGACACGCTCGAAGCCCTCGCCGAGCACGACATCGCCTTCACGATCCTCGAGCCCGGCCAGGCGAGCCGGGTGCGCGCGTCGGGAGGGGAGTGGGAGGAGGTCGACGCCGCGTCCCTGGACACGACCGTCGCCTGTCGCGCGGTGCTGCCATCGGGGCGCGACCTGGCGGTGTTCTTCTACGACGCGCCGATCTCGCGCGCGGTCGCGTTCGAGGGCCTGCTCGACGACGGGGCGGTGTTCGCGGCGCGGCTAGCCGACGCCGTGGACCAAGGCCGGAGCGGACCGCAGCTCGTCCACATCGCCACCGACGGCGAGAGCTACGGCCACCACCACCGCCACGGGGACATGGCCCTCGCGTTCGCTCTCCGCCGCCTCGACGAGAGCGAGGACGTCCACCTCACGAGCTACGGGGAGTTCCTCGAGCGGCATCCCCCCCAGCACGAGGTCGAGATCGCGGAGAACACCTCGTGGAGCTGCGCGCACGGCGTCGAGCGCTGGCGCAGCGACTGCGGCTGCGCCGACGGGGGCCATCCGGAGTGGCACCAGGCGTGGCGGGCGCCGCTCCGCGCGGCCCTCGACTGGCTCCGCGGGGAGATCGACCCGCGCTACGAGGCCGCAGCGAGCGAGGTTCTGAAGGATCCGTGGGGCGCGCGCGACGCCTACATCTCGGTCATCCTCGATCGGCGCGAGACCGACGCGTTCCTCCAGCGGCATGCGGCCGTCCCGCTCGAACCGGAGGCCCGGACCCGCGCGCTGCGGCTCCTCGAGCTCCAGCGTCACGCCATGCTCATGTACACGAGCTGCGGTTGGTTCTTCGACGACCTTGCTCGCATCGAGTCGGTCCAGGTCCTGCGGTACGCGGCGCGTGCGGCGGAGTTGGCCGAGAGCCTCTTCGACGTCCCGGTCGAGCGCGGCTTCCTCGAGTTGCTCGCGGAGGCGGAGAGCAACCGGCCCGAGGAGGGCGACGGGCGCCGCATCTACGAGTCCCGGGTGCGTCCGAGCCGCCTCGCGCTCGCCGACGTCGGCGAGCACTACGCCGTGAGCTGCCTGTTCGAGCGCTACGGCCCACGGGCGCACATCCACTGCTACGACGTGACGAGCGAGGACCACCTCGAGCTCGCCGCCGGCGACGCACGACTCGCGGTCGGGCGGGTCGAGGTCGCCTCGGTCCTCACCGAGGAGCGCACGCGCCTCGAGTTCGGCGTCGTGCACCTCGGCGACCACAACATCGACGGCGGCATCCGTGGCGCAGGAGACGAGGAGGTCTTCCGCGGGACCCGTAAGGACCTCGAGGAGGCCTTCGCGGTGGCGGACTTCCCGGAGACGATCCGGCGGCTCGACCACCACTTCGGCCGCGGGGCGCGGACCACGAACCGCTTCACGTTGAAGAGCCTCTTCCACGACGAGCAGCAGCGCATCCTCGGCCTGATCCTCGACGAGTCCGTCGCCGACGCCCGCGCCGCCTACCGCAACATCTACCGCACGCGCGCCTCGCTCATGCGCTACCTGCGCCGGATCGGCGCGCGCGTGCCGCGGACCTTCCACAGCGCGGCGGAGATCGCCGTGAACGACGACCTGCGACGCGCCTTCCAGTCCGAGGACGTGGACCCCGCCCGGGTCCACGCGCTCCTCGACGACGCAGCGGCCTGGGACCTCGAGCTCGACACGGTCGGTCTCGCGCTGGAGCTCAACCGCACGATCGAGCATCTCACCGAACGGGTCCGCGAACAGCTGCCCGAGCCGCGGCTCTTCGAGCGCTTCGGTGAGGCGGAGCTCGGCTTCCTCCAGCACGCCCGCACCCTCGTCGAGCTGGCGCGGTCTCTGCCGTTCGAGGTGGACCTTTGGCGGGCGCAGAACCTCTGCCACGACGTGCTCCGGCGGATCGGGGCCGAGCTCCGGACCCGGTCGGACGAGGGCGACGAGGTGGCGAAGGCCTGGTTCGAGCACCTGCGGCTGCTCAGCGACGCCCTCGAGGTCAGCGTCGACGCCGTCCTCGAACCATGACCCCCCCCCGCAACATGCGCGGTCAGCGCACGGCGCAGGTGCAGCAGCGCGCTTCGACGGCCGACTGGACGCCAGAGAACGGCGAGACGTTTGCACCCGCCCGCGTGCAGGGGGTAAACAGTGTTCTTCATGGACACGACGACGACCGCTCAGCGCACCGCGGGTTCCGCCCGCGGCTCCGTCGTGTCCGTCCCGGCCCTCATCCTGGGCCTCTTCCTCCTCATCCTTTGACGCCGCGGCGCCGTCCAGCCCGGACGACGGCGACGCGGAGGAGCGACTGGGGATGACACGCCACCGCGGCTCTCGCGGGATGGATGCAGGAGGAGAAGGCAGATGGGAACACCAGCAGATGTGACGGCCGTCCGTCGCGCGCTCCCGACCGACGACCACGTCACGATCTTCGACACGACGCTCCGCGACGGGGAGCAGGCGCCGGGCATCTCGCTCGACGCCCGTGAGAAGGTCGAGATCGCGACCCAGCTCGCGCGGCTCCAGGTCGACGTCATCGAGGCGGGCTTCCCGGTCGCGTCGAAGGGCGACTGGGACGCCGTCAAGGCGGTCGCCGAGGAGATCGGCGCGAACGGCGACCTCTCCGGCGCCCGCGGCGCCCCGCCCGCCATCGCCGCCCTCGCGCGCTGCGTCGACGGGGACATCGAGTCGGCAGCGAAGGCGATCGCGCCCGCGGCCGCCGGACGGCTCCACGTCTTCCTGTCGACCTCCGACATCCACCGGCGCTACATGCTGAAGGCGTCCGAGGACGAGGTCCTCGCCCAGGCGGTCCGCGCCGTCGAGCTCGCGCGCAGCTTCACCGACGACGTCGAGTTCAGCCCCCAGGACGCGACCCGCACCGACTTCGACTTCCTCGTCGACATCGTCGCGGCCGCGGTCGAGGCCGGGGCGACGACCGTGAACATCCCCGACACGGTCGGCTACGCCCTGCCGCACGACTTCGGGGCTTGGATCGCCGGCCTGCGCGAGCGCGTGCCCGCGATCGACGAGCGTGGCGTGATCGTCTCCGTCCACTGCCACAACGCTCTCGGCCTCGCGGTCGCGAACTCGCTCGAGGCGGTCCGCAACGGAGCACGGCAGGTCGAGGTCGCGGTGAACGGCATCGGCGAGCGCGCGGGCAACTGCTCGCTCGAGGAGGTCGTCATGGCGCTGCGCACCCGCGCCGACCTCCTGGACGTCGGCACCGGCGTCCACACCCCCGAGCTGACGCGAACCTCGCGGCTCGTCTCGTCACTGACCGGCTACTCGGTCCAGCCCAACAAGGCTGTCGTCGGGGCGAACGCCTTCGCGCACGAGTCCGGCATCCACCAGCACGGCGTGCTCCAGGACCGGCTCACCTACGAGATCATGAAGACCGAGGACGTCGGGGCCGACGGCTCCCAGATCGTCCTCGGCAAGCACAGCGGGCGCCACGCCTTCCGCAAGGCGGTCGCCGACCTCGGCTTCGACCTGAACGAGGACGAGATCGCACGCGCCTTCGCCCGCTTCAAGGACCTCGCCGACCGCAAGAAGCAGGTAGGCGAGAAGGACATCGAGGCGATCGTCGCCACCGAGACCCACGTCACGGGCGACGACGTCTACGAACTCCGCCACCTCGTCGTCTCCGGCGGGACCGGGGTCGAGCCGACCGCCACCGTCGAGGTGGAGATCGAAAACGGCGACGGCTCCCGTGTCGCGCACGCGACGGCGACGGGTGACGGGATGGTCGACGCAGCCTGCGGCGCGATCCGCCGCGCGGTCGACCGGGACGGGATCACCCTGATCTCGTTCCAGGTGGCGGCCGTCACCGAGGGCGTGGATGCCCTCGGTGACGTGACCGTCCAGGTTGAGGTGGAGGACGGCTCGCGCTTCACCGGGCGCGGCGTCTCCACCGACATCGTCGAGGCGAGCGCGAGGGCCTACGTCGACGCCCTCAACCGCTCGCGTCGTCTCACCCCGCGGGGCGGGGAGTTCCGGCCATGAACGAGGATCCGTCGCAGAGCCGGCGCGACGAGCCCGAACCCGACCGCACAGACCAGGACCAGGAACCGACGATGAACGCGACCATCAAGCTGACCGTGCCCCCCGACCAGACCCCGGCCGAGGAGGCCGAGCTCGTCGCCTCCGTGGCGGCGGCGATCGCCGAGACCACCGGCGCCGACCGCATCGACTTCGAGCTCGAGAGCCCGGAGGACGTCTCCTACCAGGCGGTCCACCGGCGCACCCACGCCTCCGACCGCTGGAACCGCTGAGCGTGGCGGGCGCGAAGACCCTCGTCGAGAAGATCTGGGAGCGCCGCGTCGTCCACCGCGAGGACGGGGCGCCGGATCTGCTCTACGTCGACCTCCACCTCGTCCACGAGGTGACGAGCCCACAGGCCTTCGACGGTCTGCGGGCGGCAGGGCGGACGGTCCGTCGGCCCGACCTCACGGTCGCGACGATGGACCACAACGTCCCCACGGACCCCGAGACGGTCCGTGGGCTGCTGCCGATGGCCGACGAGCTGTCGCGGGCGCAGGTCGACACCCTCGCCGAGAACTGCGAGGAGTCCGGCATCCGGCTCTTCCCGATGGGTTCGCGCAACCAGGGCATCGTCCACGTCATCGGTCCGGAGCTCGGGCTCACCCAGCCCGGCATGGTGATCGTGTGCGGGGACTCCCACACGGCGACGCACGGAGCGTTCGGGGCGCTCGCCTTCGGCATCGGGACGAGCGAGGTCGAGCACGTCCTCGCGACCCAGACACTGCCGCAGCAGCCGCCCCGCACGATGGCGGTCGAGGTCGTCGGGGCGCGGCCGGCCGGGGTGACCGCGAAGGACGTCATCCTCGCGATCATCGGCAAGATCGGCGTCGACGGGGGGATCGGCCACGTCATCGAGTACCGGGGCGAGGCGATCCGCGACCTCTCGATGGAGGAGCGGATGACCGTCTGCAACATGACGATCGAGGGAGGCGCCCGCGCGGGTCTCATCGCCCCCGACGAGACCACCTTCGCCTACCTGAAGGACCGCCCGCACGCCCCGAAGGGCGACGCCTGGGAGTCGGCGCTCGCCGACTGGCGGACCCTCGCGACCGACGACGGCGCCACCTTCGACCGCACGGTGACGATCGACGCGGCCGCGCTCGAGCCGTACGTCACGTGGGGAACGACCCCCGCGCAGTCCGTGCCGGTCTCCGGCCGGGTCCCGACCGTCGACGAGGCGCCGAGCGCCGCCGTCGCGGAGCAGTGGGGGCGTGCGCTGGCCTACATGGGCCTCCGGGGCGGCGAGGCGGTCACCGACCTCGCCCTCGACCGGGTCTTCATCGGCTCGTGCACGAACTCCCGGCTCTCCGACCTCCGGGCGGCCGCGGAGGTCGTCGCGGGCAAGCGCGTCGCCGAGGGCGTCCGTGCGATGGTCGTGCCCGGCTCCGGGCTGGTGAAGGAGGCGGCCGAGGCCGAGGGTCTCGACGAGGTCTTCCGCGCGGCCGGGTTCGAGTGGCGCGAGCCCGGCTGCTCGATGTGCCTCGGCATGAACCCCGACGTGCTCGGACCGGGGGAGCGCTGCGCCTCGACCTCCAACCGCAACTTCGAGGGCCGCCAGGGCGCGGGCGGCCGCACCCACCTCGTCTCGCCGCAGATGGCCGCCGCGGCGGCGCTCGCCGGCCGCCTCGTCGACGTCCGGGAGGCGGTCGCGTGAGACGCGTCGAGCAGGTGGTCGGCACGGTCTGCCCGCTCGACCGGGCCGACGTCGACACCGACCAGATCATCCCGAAGCAGTTCCTGAAGCGGGTCGACCGCAGCGGCTTCGGGCCCTTCGCCTTCTACGCCTGGCGCTACGACGGCGACGGCGAGCCGGTGGCGGACTTCCCGATGAACCGTCCCGAGCACGCCGGCGCGAGCATCCTCCTCGCCGGTGCGAACTTCGGCTGCGGCTCGTCGCGGGAACACGCGGTGTGGGCGCTCGACGACGCCGGCATCGAGGCGGTGATCGCACCGAGCTTCGCCGACATCTTCCGCAACAACTGTGCGAAGGTCGGGCTGCTGGCGGTCGAGCTCACGGCCGACGAGGTCCGCACGCTCTTCGACCTCGTCGCCGCGGACCCGACCGTCGATGTGACGGTGGACCTGCCCTCCCAGGAGGTCCGTACCGACGGTTTCGCCGCGAGCTTCGACATCGACCCGTCGGTGAAGCACCGCCTTCTGAACGGCCTCGACGACATCGCGCTGAGCCTCGAGCACGTGGACGCCATCGCGGCCCACGAGACCGCCCGCCCCGCCTGGATGCCCCGCACCTCCTGAGACCGACCACCCGAGCGCCGCGACCCGGCCCGCGGTACCATCCCGTCCGTGACGTCGACACGTCACGGACACGCGCGCCACAGCTCGACAGCTTCCCGGCGCCGGACTCGGATCGCGATCCTCCGATCGCTTCTCTCGTACGGGCGTGTTCACCAGGTGCGGCCGCTCCATCGAGTCGGCCCCACGCCCGCGTACGGGACGTCCGTGCGCGCATGACGCCGGAGGCGACGCGCCTCCGGCAGGAAGTCGAACTCAGCCATGACCACGTTCATCGAACTCGGCGTGCCCCGGAACATCTCCGACACGCTGGCCAAGCGCGGCATCGTCGCGCCGTTCCCCATCCAGACCCTCACCATCGCGGACGCGATGGCCGGCCGCGACCTGTGCGGGCGTGCCCCGACCGGGTCCGGCAAGACCTTCGCGTTCGCCATCCCGCTCGCCGCACTGGCCCGCAAGGGGGCCCCGCGACGCCCGAGCGCACTCGTGCTCGTCCCGACGCGCGAGCTCGCCACGCAGGTCGCCGACGCCGTCCGGCCCCTCGGCGAGGCCCGTGGCCTGCGCACGGCGACCTTCTACGGCGGGACATCCCTCGGCAAGGACCGCCAGCGCCTCGACCGCGGCGTCGACATCGCGGTCGCCTGCCCCGGCCGGCTCGCCGACCTCGTCCAGCGGCGCTCCGTCGACCTGAGCGGCGTGCGCTTCGTCGTGCTCGACGAGGCCGACCGCATGGCCGACATGGGCTTCTTCCCCGAGGTGAAGCGCCTGCTCGACCGCACGCACGCCGAGCGCCAGACCCTCCTTTTCTCCGCGACGCTCGACGGCGACGTGGACGTCCTCATCCGGCGCTACCAGCGCGACCCGGCCCGGCACGAGCTCGCCGGGTCCACGAAGGACACGGGCGACGTCGAGCACCTCTTCTGGGCCACGCCGACGCAGGAGCGGCTGACGGTCGCCGCCGGCATCGTCCGCAACTCGTCCTCGGCGATCGTGTTCACCCGGACGAAGCACGGGGCCGACCGGCTCGTCAAGCGGCTCGGACGCCACGGCGTGTCGGCCGCGGCGATCCACGGCAACCGCTCCCAGAACCAGCGCGAACGTGCGCTGGCCGACTTCGGTGCGCGGCGCGTCACCGCCCTGGTGGCCACCGACGTGGCCGCCCGGGGCATCCACGTCGACGACGTCGGCGTGGTCGTCCACTACGACCCCGCAGGCTCCGACAAGGACTACGTCCACCGCTCCGGGCGCACGGGGCGGGCAGGCGCGGACGGGCTCGTCGTGACCCTCGTCGTGCCGGACAAGGCCGCTGACGTCCGCGCGATGCAGCGCACCCTCGGCATGCCCCAGGGGATCGCCCCGGCCCGGCTGGAAGCCGTCACCGGCGGCCGGTCGGCGCGCGAGGCGCCCTCCCGGGAGCCCGTGACCGCCGCCCATGCGGCCGCCGGTCGACCCTCCGGACGCAACCGAACGAGCGCGTCCGGCGAGGGGCGTCACCGC
>JBOHEE010000367.1:0-3805 GCA_050700895.1 Nitriliruptorales bacterium
CTTGCGGTCGGCGCTCGCGTCCGCCGTCCGGCCCTGGGTCTTGCGGCCCGCGCTCCGGTCCGCGGTCTTCCTGTCGGTGCCCGCTCGCTCACGGCCCTCCCGGCGCCGGCCGCCGGTGGAGGCCTGATCCCGGCCGCCCCGACGCTTGCCGCTCTCGCGACCGCGACCCTCGGAGTCGTCGGCCGCACGGGCCGCGGACCGCTGGCGGGTGCCGCGGGCGAGGTGGCCCCACGGTGTCTCGTCGGGGAGGTCGAAGAGCTCCTTCAGCCGCTCGGAGGTGGAGAAGACCTCTTCCGGCTCCTGCTGTCCGCTCTCTACCCGCTTGCGGATCGACTTCATGCGGTCGACCTCGCGGTGCTCGACGAAGGTGATCGCCACACCCGGCGCGCCCGCGCGGCCGGTGCGGCCGATCCGGTGGAGGTACATCTTCTCGTCGTCGGGGCAGTCGTAGTTCACGACGTGGGTGACGCCGGGGATGTCGAGGCCACGGGCGGCCACCTCGGTGGCGACGAGCACGTCGGACTCGCCCGACCGGAAGCGATCGAGGTTGCGCTCGCGCCGGGCCTGGCCGAGGTCGCCGTGGATCGGCTCGGCGGCGACGCCGAGCTCGCCGAGCTCCTCGACGAGGCGGTCCGCCATGCGCTTCGTGCTGACGAAGACGGCGGTCTGTCCCGCGTCCGGAGCCTGGAGGATCCGGGCGAGCAGCCGCGGCTTGTCGAGCCGGTGGACGATGAAGAAGTACTGCTCGGTCTCCGGCGCCACCTGCGGCTCGCCGGACTCGGCGCGGATGAACGTCGGGCTCCGCATGTAGCGGCGGGCGAGAGCGACGACCTCCGACGGCATCGTCGCGGAGAACAGCATCGTCTGCCGGTCCTCGCCACAGGCGGCGATCAGCGTCTCGACGTCGGGCAGGAACCCCATGTCGAGCATCTCGTCGGCCTCGTCGAGGACGAGCACGGAGACGTCGGACAGGACGAGGTTGCCGCGGCGGTACTGGTCGAGCAGCCGGCCCGGCGTGCCGACGACGACGTCGATGGCGCCGGTCCGGAGGGCCTTCGTCTGCGTCTCGATCGGGACGCCGCCGTAGACGGTCAGCACGCGGACGCCGATCTTCGCCCCCGCCTCCTCGAGATCGCCGGCGACCTGCAGGGTCAGCTCCCGGGTCGGGGTCACGACGAGGGCGCGGACACCGCCCTGGCCGACGTCGATGCGCTGGAGGAGTGGGAGGCCGAAGGCGAGAGTCTTGCCGGTTCCGGTGCGCGCCTGCCCGATCACGTCGGCGCCTTCGACGCCGAGGGGGATCGTGAGCTCCTGGATGGGGAAGGGTTGGATGATGCTGTGGTCTTCGAGGGCGGCGCAGAGTTCGTCGGCGACGCCGAGGTCGCGGAAGGTCGTCATGGTGCTCCTGAGGTTGAGAGACCGTCGCCGCCGTCGGAGTTGTGCGGATGGCGGACGTCCGGGATCGTCGGAAGGGTACCGGTCGCGGCCTGCGGAGGCGCGCACCTGACGCACGGTCACGCGGGGGACTACGTCTCGCGCCACTCCGAGAGACTTGGATGGTGTCGCTCGACTTCCTGAGTCCCCCGGACCCCCGGCATTTGACGCGCTCGTCACGTTGCGTGGCGCTCCTCGACGGCCGACCATGCTCCCAGCCAGGCCGAGAGGGAGGGAAGCGTGGTCTTCAGCTTCGAGCTCACCGAGGAGCAGCAGCAGACGCGCGACTGGGCGCACGACTTCGCCGCGAACGAGATCCGGCCGGTCGCCGCGCACTACGACGAGTCCGAGGAGTTTCCCTGGGACGTGGTGCAGTCGGCGGCGAAGATCGGTCTCTACGGCCTCGACTACTACACGATGGTCGGCTCCGACGAGTCGGGGCTCACGACCGCCCTCATCGGCGAGGAGATCTTCTGGGGCTGCGCGGGCATCGGGCTCGCGATCTTCGGCTCGGGGCTCTGCCTGGCAGGGCTCGCCGCCGCGGGGACCGGCGAGCAGTTCGGCGAGTGGGCGCCGCGGATCTTCGGTACCGCCGACGACGTGGAGGTCGGAGCCTTCGCGGTCACCGAACCCGACGCCGGCTCCGACGTCTCGCGGATCCGCACCCGAGCCCGGCGTGAGGGCGACGGGTGGGTCCTCAACGGCGAGAAGACCTTCATCACCAACGGCGGCATCGCCGACGTCCACGTCGTCGTCGCGACCGTCGACCCGGACCTCGGCCATCGGGGCCAGGCCTCGTTCATCGTCACGAAGGACATGGACGGCTTCTCGATGGGGAAGAAGGACAAGAAGATGGGGATCCGGGCGTCGCACACGGCGTCGATCATCCTCGACGACGTCTACGTGCCCGGGGACCACCTTCTCGGCGGCGAGGAGAAGCTGCAGGCGAAGATGGAGCGGGCGAGGAGCCCGGAGAAGGAAAAGACGGGCAGGTCGGGGGCGCTCGCGACCTTCGAGGCGACGCGGCCGATCGTCGGCATCCAGGCAGTCGGCATCGCCCGGGCGGCCTTCGAGTGGGCGCGGGACTACGCGATGCAGCGGCAGACGTTCGGCGTGCCGATCATCCGCCACCAGGCGGTCGCCTTCAAGCTCGCCGACATGGCCACCGAGATCGACTGTGCGCGACTCCTCTGCTGGCGTGGCCTCTGGATGGCGGCGACGAACCAGACCTATGTCCAGGGCGAGGGCTCGATGGCGAAGCTGAAGGCCGGGCGCGTCGCGACGACCGTCACGGACGAGGCGATCCAGATCGCGGGCGGGATGGGCTACATCCGCGAGGCGCCGGTCGAGAAGTGGCACCGCGACGCGAAGATCTACGAGATCTTCGAGGGCACCGCCGAGATCCAGCGGCTCGTCATCTCCCGCGCGATCGCCCGCAGCGCCGGCGGCGAGGCCTAGCCGGGCAGCGGTTCGTCGCGGGCCAAGGCCGCGTCTGCCGCACGTAGCTCGCCCGGCGCTTCCAGCACGTCGAGCCCCTGACGGGCGAAGCGCGCGGCGACCGCGAGCCCGCGCCCGTCGCCGTCGGCGTCGAGGTCGTGCTGGGCCTGCTCGGCGAGCAGCACCCCCTGGAGGGCCCGACCGAGGGTGAGGGCGAACCGGCGTGCCCCGTGCTGGACGCTCTCCGCGGCCGAATCGCCGTTCAACATGGCCTCTCCGAGCCAGGCGACGGCGTGCTCGCACGCCGCCACGGCCTGCCGGCCGATCTCGGCCAGTTCCGCGTGCTGCGTGGTCTGGGCGTGGCGGCGGACCTCCTCGACGAACGGGGCGAGCGCGTCCTCGTGCTGGATGCCACGGAGCACGTCGAGGGACAGCACGTTCGTGGTCCCCTCCCAGATCGGCAGGACCTGGGCGTCGCGGAGGAGGACGGGGAGGTGGGTGTCCTCGATGTAGCCCGCGCCGCCGAACCCCTCGAGCGCCTCCGAGGCGACGGCCACGGCCTGCTTGCCGGTGACGAGCTTCGCGATCGGGGTCGTCAGGCGGAGGACCGCCCGGTCGGCGTCGCTCGCCTCGCCGGCCTCGTCGCGCCCCAGCAGCTCGACCGCGCGGAACGCGAGCTGCAGGGCGGCTTCGTGCTCGACCCGGAGCCCGGCCAGGGTCGCCTGGTGGAGCGGCTGGTCGGTCAGGGCACGGCCGAACTGGACCCGCCGGCGTGCGTAGTCGCGCGACAGCGCGAGCGCCCGCCGCATGCCGGCGGCGGCCGTGATCGCGTTCCAGATGCGGGTGACGTGGAGCATCGGCGTGATGTTCTTCGTGCCGTCCGACGGGGGTCCGACCAGGTGCGCGACGGCGCCGTCGAGGGCGAGCTCGGCGG
>JBOHEE010000368.1:0-14870 GCA_050700895.1 Nitriliruptorales bacterium
CCATCTCACGCGCCCGCCTCTCGATGCGGGCGCGCAGCTCCTCGTGATCGATGCCGCGGACGTCGAGTCCGGGGTAGATCGAGCGGTAGTCGTCCCACGCGTCCGCGAAGGAGGAGAACGGCTCGCCGGTCAGCTCGATCACCTCCAGAGCGCGGACCGACCGGCGGAGGTTGCCGGGCTCGATCTTCGCGGCGGCTGCGGCGTCGAGAGCAGCGAGTCGCTCGTGGGCCTCCTCGGGACGGTCGCCGAAGCGATCCTCGAGGTCGCCACGCACGTCGGGATCCGTCGGTGGGAACCGCAGGTCGTCGACGACCGCACGGAAGTAGAGCCCGGATCCTCCCGCGAGCAGCGGCACGTTCCCGCGGCCCTGCACCTCCTCGATCACCGCCCGCGCCTGCAGCTGGAACCACTGGACGGTCACGTCCTCCCACGGGTCGAGGACGTCGATCAGGTGATGGCGGACCTGCGCGCGGTCCTCGATCGAAGGCTTCGCGATCCCGATGTCCATGCCGCGGTACACGGTGAAGGCGTCCACCGCGACCACCTCGAACACCCGGGAGCCGCCGTCGGCCCGGCGCAGGCCGCGGCGAGCGAGCTCGAGGGCGGTGCCGCTCTTTCCGCTCGCCGTCGGCCCGACGAGGGCGAGCACCAGCTCCTCGCCGCTCATCCCCGAGGATCGCCGGTCCGTGGGACGACGCCCTCCCGGCCGGTGCGCTCGCGGGTGAACCGTCCGGTGTCCGCGTCGGCGTCCGTCGTCGGTCGGCCCGACTCGCCGTCGCCGCGCGGCAGACACGCCGCGACGAGCTCGCCTACGCCCCGCGGGGCGAGGTAGGTGGGCGCCCCAGGCTTGAGCCGTCCGGCGGCGCAGGCTCCGTGGGCGATCGTCAGCGGCGCCCAGCCGAGCGCGTGGACCCGCGTCGACTCTTCGGGTCCGAGGTCGCGGAGGCCCGCGAGATCGCCGTCGCGGAACAGCCCCAGGACGGCCTCGTCCCAGCGGGGAGCACCGTCGACGAAGCCCGCCGGGCTGTGCTCATGCAGCGCGGCGGAGAGGTCGCCCGCGCACACCACCGCCACGGTCAGGTCCGCGTCGCGGCCCGCCTCGGCGATCGCGGCGCCGACGCTCACCAGGACGTCGAAGTCCGCACCAGGCGGCGCGCTCACCGGGAGCGTGGTGACGCTCCCCCGGACCTCGTGGAGGAGCATCGCGAGGACGGCGTGGCTGACGTCGAGGGGGACACCACGCAGGACCGGGTACTGCGTGAGACGCGGGAGGTGCTCCAGGAGCTCGTCGGAGGTCGGCAGCTCGGCGGCCACGTCGGGAACGCCGACCGGGGCGAGCGATGCCTCTGCGCGGTCGTAGATGCCCCGGGGCCCGGCGGCGACGAGGACGTACGCATCCGCCGGGGGCAGTCTCTCGAGACAGCGGCGGGTGACGCCCCGGAGCTCCTCGACCCCCTCCCTGACGCCGGGAGGCTGGTCGGGCGAGACCTCCGGGAGGAGAAGCGGCGCGGCAGGGACGACGGCCACACCGACCAGGGTCCTCACTGCGACGTCACCCCGCAGCGCCGAGGAGCGGCAGGTGCTCACCGACCGGCGGCGGCGATGCTTCGGTGGGGTCGAGGCTCCATCCGGCGCCGGTCGCCATGGCGGCCTCGGTGACGCGGCCCGCCCCGGTCCGGCGGACCTGCGTCGGCGCCGCCGCGACGACGTAGTTCGCCGTCGCCTCGACGACGCGGACGACCGCGAAGTCACCGGGCGCGTAACCGGAACCGGCCGGGAGGTGGACGAGGTGGTTGCCGCGGCTGCGGCCCGAGTAGCGGCTCGGATCGGTCTTGGAGGGCGACTCGACGAGGACCTCGAGGTCGCGTCCGACGAGCTCCTCGTGCCGCCGCGCCGACGCCCCGCGGGTGACGACCTCGAGCCGCTGGTAGCGGTCGCGGACGACCTCTGGGGGGACCTGGTCCGCCATCGTCGCCGCGTCGGTGCCGGGGCGGGGCGAGTACTGGAAGGTGAACGCCTGCTCGAAGCCGACCTCCTCGCACACCGCCAGCGTCTGCTCGAAGTCCTCCTCGGTCTCGCCGGGGAAACCGACGATGATGTCGGTCGTGAGCGTGCAGTCGGGGACGATCTCGCGCGCCCGCTCGACGAGCTCGAGGTAGCGCTTCTGCCGGTAACTGCGTCGCATCGCCTTCAGGACGCGGTCGGAGCCCGACTGGAGGGGGAGGTGGAGGTGCTCGCAGACGTTCGGCGTCTCGGCCATCGCCTCGAGCACGTCGAGGGTGAAGTCCCGCGGGTGCGGCGAGGTGAAGCGCAGGCGCTCGAGCTCCTCGACGGTGCCGAGCTCACGGAGGAGCTCGGCGAACATCGGCTTGCCGTACTGGTCGCGCCCGTAGGAGTTCACGTTCTGGCCGAGGAGGGTCACCTCGAGGACGCCGTCGGCGACGAGCTCGCGCACCTCGGTGACGATGTCGCCGATCCGCCGGCCCTTCTCGGGGCCGCGTAGCGCCGGGACGATGCAGAACGAGCAGGTGTTGTGGCAGCCGACCGAGATCGACACCCAGGCGTGGTGGCGGACCTCCCGCCGCGCGGGCAGCGCCGACGGGAAGGTCTCGATCTGCTCGAGGATCTCGACGACCGGCAGGGACTGGCTGTCGGCCCGGGCCAGCAGCGCCGGCAGGTTCACGAGGTTGTGGGTGCCGTAGACGACGTCGACCCACGGGGCACGGTCCGCGATCGTGCCCTTGTCCTTCTGGGCGAGGCAGCCGCCGACGACGATCTTCAGGTCGGGGCGCTCGTCCTTCATCGGCTTGAGCCTGCCGAGGGCCCCGTAGAGCTTGTTGTCGGCATTCTCACGTACCGCGCAGGTGTTGAAGAGGACGAGGTCGGCGCTGTCCTCGTCCGGGGCACGCCGGTACCCGAGCGTCTCGAGCACGCCCGCGGCGCGCTCGGAGTCGTGCGCGTTCATCTGACACCCGAAGGTGCGGATGAAGTAGTGGCGTCCCATGCGGCTTGCCTCGACGTTCCCGGGGATACGCGCGGTCGACGCCGTCGCCGCGAACGTCGGCGGCCACGAGCCGGATCTGCGCGTCCCCGCAGGCTACCGGGAGGCGCCGGACCGTCGCCGAGCGTCAGACCCGCCGGGGATCCTCGAGATTCGGATCGTCGACGCGGGAGGGGACGTCGTGCCACAGCTGCTCGCGGTCGGCCTGCTCGACGGCCTGCTGGCCGCGTCCGACGGCGACGAGCAGGAAGATGACGGTCCCGACAACCCCTGCGGACACGGCGTCGTCCGCCACGAGGAGGAAGAAGAGGAACGTGGCCGCGAGGACGCCGTAGCCGGCGAACGAGTAGGCGCGGGTCCGCCCGCCGAGGAGCCCGGCGGCGAGCACGAGGCCAGGGATGCCGACGACGAGCCAGGCCTGCAGCTGGGTCACGTGGCCTCCCCGGGTGGTTGGCGCCCGGAAGGCTACTCGTTGCCAGGTGGTTCCCGGGCCGTGGCTTCCGTAGCGTGGTCGAAGGAGGCACCATGGTCATCGAGCACGAGCAGCGCCAGCGGGAGGTCGCGATGGTGTTCCGCTCGCAGGTGGAGGCCGACTTCATCGCGGCGACGCTCGCCGCCCACGGCATCCAGGCACAGGCCGTCACGGCGTTCGGCTACCCGTCCCTCGACTTCGTCATGGGGGTGAAGGTGGTGGTCGCTCCGGAGCTCGAGGAGGAGGCCCGCCGGCTCCTGCGCATCCTCGGCGGCGAGGACCCTCCCGGCGAGTTCGACGCCGATCAACCCCCGAACTGAGGGGGCTGCCTGGCATCGACGCCGATCAACCCCCGAACTGAGGGGCTGCCTGGCATCGACGTCCCCCGTGAGGCCGGAATCCCGGCCCCAGGGGTGACGTCGATCCGGGCGTGGACGAGCAGCGTCCCACCGTCGATCCAGGGAGCGAGGACCCGGGCGAGGAGAGCATGCTCCTCGGCGAAGCGGTCCGGCCAGGCCGGGTCGTACGGCACGATCTCGACCGGCATGTCGGACATGAGCGCTCCGGGTGAGTCCGCGAGAAGCTACCGCCCTGCGGTGCGCTCCGGGTGAGTCCGCGAGAAGCTACCGCCCTGCGGTGCGCTCCGGTTCGCGGTCGTGGAACACCACCTGCCGGGCGACCTTTCGCGAGAGCCCGTCCGTGTAGCCGCGGCGGGAGAGGAAGCCGGTGAGCCGGCGGAACGCGGTCTCCGCGTCGACGCCGCGGTAGCTCGCAGCACGGCGCTGGGCGACGTCGAAGGCTGCCGCCTCCTCGTCGCGGTCCCCGATCGTGGCGAGAGCGGCCTCGATGGCGGCCTCAGGCAGCTCACGTCGCTGGAGGTCCGTCCGGATCCGCAGCGGGGCGTGGCCCTTGCGCCGACCTTCCTCGACCAATGCGGCAGCGAGGGCGCCGTCGTCGACGATCCCCTCGGTCCGCGCCCGCTCCATCGCGAGGTCGATCACCGCGGCGGGCACGTCCCGCTCCCCGAGACGCCGCCGCAAGCGGCCTTCGGACATGGGCGTGTTCGCGGTCGCGCGCAGCGCGTAGGCGACGGCCCTGCTGACCTCGTCGCCGAGCCCGCCGGGCGTGGTCTCTGCGGCGCCAGTTCCGCCATCCGCGCCCACAGGAGGCGCTCCGGCGGAAGCCTCTGGCTGCTCCGGGGACGCCTCGCTACGGGCTCCCTCTTCCGCGGAAGCGCGGAGCGCCGGCTGAGCGGCGTTCGCTCGGTCTGCTTCCGCGGGAGCAGGCGCCTCCTGATCGGCGGGGGGCACCTCGACCCGGATCGGCTCCCGACGCACCCCCTGGGCGGCCAGCCAGGCCTCGGCGTCCCGGAACGGCTTGACCGTCGGCTCGTCCGTCACCGGCTCAGCTCTCGTCGTCGAAGGACCCGTCCTCGTCGAGAGCCACCTCGCCGTCCTCGTCGGCCGATGCGGCCTTCAGGGTGATCCCGAGGGCCTCCTTCGCCCGCTTCTCGATCTCACGCGCGATGTCGTCGTGCTCCTTGAGGAACTGACGGGCGGTCTCGCGCCCCTGGCCAAGTTGCTCACCGTCGTACTGGTACCAAGCCCCGGCCTTCTTCACGATCCCCGCCTCTACTCCGACGTCAAGGATCGATCCCTCCTTCGAAATCCCCTCTCCATAGAGAATGTCGAACTCCGCTTGACGGAAAGGAGCGCCGCAGTTGTGCATGACGACGTCTTCGGCAACGAAGGTGTGATCCTCCTCGACCTCGAGGTCGTACGTCGGCTGCCACTCGGGCTCGGTGATCTCGAAAATCCGGTCGTAGAAGACCTCTTCGCTGAGCACGTCACGCAGGAACTGGCTGTCCAGCGCAGTCGCCAGGACCTGGAGGCGGTCTCGCCGCAGCCGCGGGATGCCCAACACTTGCTGTAGCGATACCCGAGGGTGGACCGTCATCCCGAGCATGCTCGCAGCCAGCGGTGGAGTGACACCAGCTTGATGCAGATAGTCGAGAACCGGGCCGTTCTGATCCTTCGAGAGGTAATTGCGCTGCGACCCGCGGTGCTTGGCCAGTTCGGGATCGCTCAACGCCTCGGTGAGCTTCTGGCTCTTCGGTCCCCACATCGGGATGGCATCTGCGAACGCTCGGACGTTGTCGATGCCGCTCACCCGAACCTGGTAGCACGGGAGCTTGCTCACGATCCGACGCCCCGCGATGTAGCTGCGGTTCTCACCCGGCTTGTGCACCTTGACGGCGCTTCCGATCCCCCAACGGAGCAGGAGCCAGTGGAGTTGCTGAGCGAGCTGCTCGGACGTCGTGACGAATCCGAGCCGGAGACCGCCCGTCTGCTCGCGGCTGATCCAACCATCGGATTCCCAGATGCCGAAGATCAGGTTGGCGATCACAGCCTCCGAAACGTCAGGGCCGAAGAGCTCGGCTGGGATCTTCTTGTCGGGTGCGAGGTGACCCCAGATGCCGGCCCACCGCACGAGTTCGAGAACTTCGTTCTTCTCGCCCTGACGGTGCGAGATGCTCGCATAGATCTCGTTGCCGTCCTTGCGCTGAACGTCGCACCCCATGCCCGCCACCATCTGGGCGACGTCCTGGTGGAGGGGCTCTTCGGTGTTGATGAACCCGATGGGCGTCTTCCCACCGACGTATCCGTCGCCGATGAGATACCCGAGCAGACGGGCCTGATCTTGGGTGATCGGCTCCTCGTCACCGAAGGTTCCGGCACGCCGAGGCCGGGCAAGACGATCTCCAACTTCGAGTTCACCCGCCTGACGCCATCCGCGATCGGTCATGACACGGTGATCCGGGGTGACCTTCAGGGTCGTCCCATCGCGGAGGACCAGCCCGATCACCTCCTGCTCTCCCTGGTTCATCCGCGCGAGAACGGAGCGAACGTTCAGGTGACCCTTCTTGTCGACCGCCCACACCGAGACGCCGACACCGTCGTCGACGATCTCCTCGATCCGGTGCGTGAGTCCGGTGGTCGGGTCGAAGACCTTCGCGCCGGCGGCTAGGCACTTGTTCTTCACGACCTTCACGCGGGTGCGGTTGCCCACGAAGTCGGAGCCGTCCTTCAGCGACTCGATGCGACGAACCTCGAGGCGCACGGAGGAATAGAACTTCAGCGCCCGACCTCCCGGCGTAGTGATGGGTGAGCCGAACATCACGCCTACCTTCTCGCGCAGCTGGTTGATGAAGACGCAGCATGTCTTCGACTTGCTCAGAGAGCCCGTGAGCTTCCTCAACGCTTGGCTCATGAGTC
Source organism: Nitriliruptorales bacterium (assembly GCA_050700895.1). Taxonomy (GTDB): domain Bacteria; phylum Actinomycetota; class Nitriliruptoria; order Nitriliruptorales; family JAHWKO01; genus JBOHEE01. The sequence continues at coordinate 6,749 of JBOHEE010000368.1, forward strand.
GCGCCTGAAGGCCGACGTGGGTGTCGCCCATCTCGCCCTCCAGCTCGACGCGTGGAACGAGCGCAGCGACCGAGTCGATAATGATGATGTCGACGGCCCCTGAGCGCACGAGCATGTCGGCGATCTCGAGCGCCTGCTCGCCGGTGTCCGGCTGAGAGACGAGGAGCTCGTCGACATCGACACCGATCGCCTTCGCGTAGACCGGGTCCAGGGCGTGCTCGGCGTCGATGAAGGCTGCGATACCACCGAGCTTCTGAGCCTCAGCGATGGCGTGCAGTGCCATCGTCGACTTGCCGGATGACTCGCTTCCGAAAAGCTCGATGACGCGCCCCCGCGGGAGGCCGCCGATGCCGAGGGCGAGGTCGAGCGACAGCGCCCCGGTCGGGATCGCCGCCACCTTCACCTGTTGGTCGGCGCCGAGCTTCATGAGGGCGCCCTGACCGAACTGCTTCTCGATCTGCTGGAGAGCCAGGTCCAGGGCCTTCTCGCGGTCCACCGTGACTCCGTTCGTTCTCTTCTCAGGTCGGGAGGGAGACGCTACGCCGAGGCTGTGACATGTCGAGGAGGTTGTGCCGCCACCCTGTGGACGACGCGAACTGTAGCCGAACAGATGTTCGTGGCGAAGCAACTTTGACGCCCGGTGTGGACACCGGGAGGGCTACCTGAAAAGCCCCTTGCGCCGGGTCGCGAACACGCCGAGCACCACGGCGAGGCCGGGCGCGACGAACCACCACGACGCACGCGGGGCGGAGGACGCCACGGTCACCGTGACTGGCATCGGGTAGCCGAGCCTCTCGCCCTCCGCCGGGTCGTAGCCCATGACGCCAGGGAAGGGCGCGACCTCCCGTACGCATGACGGAGTCTCCTGCGTGTCCGTATCGATGCGACGTCCTCGGCGCCTCCGCGGTTCAGTCGAGCGCCGCCGTGACCGTGAGCCCGGGACCCTCCGAGGTCACGAGTTCCTCGACGGCGCCGGCCGCGCGGACGTCGTCCTCGACCTCAGCGAGGGCCTGGAGCCGCTCGGCCGTGTCCACCCGGATCCGGTTGCGGTCGAGGGTCGTGTCGCCGCCGAGCTTGCTGCTCGCCGCCCAGTAGCGGATCGCGTCCGCGCCGAACTCGTCCAGGAGCGCATGGGGTGCGTCCGCTTCGTTGCCGAGCGACTTCGACAGCTTCTTCCGGTCGGGATCGACGACGAACCCCGAGATCGCCGCCCGCCGCCACGGCAGCGGCCCTCGAGGTACTCGGACCGGGCACCCCGTCCACGAGAACCCGCCCGCGATGCGGCTCGCCGCCACGGCAGCCGGCCCTCGAGGTACTCGGACCGGACCACGGTGTAGAAGAGCCAGGTCCGGATGATGTCGTGCGCCTGCGGCCGCAGGTCGTACGGGAAGACCCGCCGGTACAGCTCCTCGTCCTCCAGCCACCCGCCCACGATCTGCGGCGTGAGGGACGACGTCGCCCACGTGTCCATGACGTCGGGGGCCGCCGTGAAGCCACCCGGCTCGTCCCGCTGCGCCTCCGGGTAGCCCTCGGGGACGTCCGTGGCCGGGTCGACGGGGACCCGCTCCGGATCCGGGAGGATCGGCGCGGTCAGGTCCGGGTCACCGTCACCGTCGAGCGGGTACCAGACGGGGAACGGCACGCCGAAGAAGCGCTGGCGGCTGATGTTCCAGTCCCCGGTCAGGCCCGCCACCCAGTCGCGGAAGCGCTGCGCCATGTGCTCGGGGTGCCATTCGGGCTCGTCCCCGAGCTCGAGCCACCGGTCGCGCAGTTCGGTCGTGCGGACGAACCACTGCCAGCTCGTGACGATCTCGAGTGGCCGTCGGCCGTTCTCCCAGAACTTGACCGGGTGCGTGATCGGTCGGGGATCTCCGACGAGCTCGCCGCCCTCTGAGAGGAGCGCGGCGATCCGGTCACGGGCACGCCCGACCGCCAGGCCAGCGAGCTCCGCGTGGTTCCGTCGCGCCTGCTCCGGCTCCTCGGTCCGCCAGACGTCGCCGCCCCAGTCGGCGGGGAGGATGCGGCCGTCCTGCCCGACAACAGACCGGACGGGCAGGCCGAGCTCCCGCCACCAGGTGACGTCGGTGACGTCACCGAACGTGCAGATCATCGCGATGCCGGTGCCCTTCTCCGGGTCGGCGAGCTCGTGGGCGACCACGGGGACCGGGGCGGCGAACAGCGGGGTCGTGACCTCCTGGCCCACGAGGCCGCGGTAGCGGTCGTCATCCGGGTGGGCGGCGAGCGCGACACAGGCCGGGAGCAACTCCGGGCGGGTCGTGTCGACCTCGATGGTCCCGTCCGGGCCGTGGAAGGCGAGGCGGTGCCACGCCCCGGCCACCTCGCGCTCCTCGAGCTCGGCCTGCGCGACGGCGGTGCGGTAGTCGACATCCCAGAGCGTCGGCGCCTCCGCGCGGTAGGCGATGCCGCGCCGGACGAGGTCGAGGAACGCCGTCTGGGAGATAGGAGCAGAGGTGCCCGACGTGGAGCCGTCCGCTCACCGTCGGGGGCGGTGTGTCGATCGAGAAGACCTCGCCGACGCCGGGATCGAAGCGGTACACGGCCGCGTCCGTCCAGGCCGCTGCCCGCTTGTCCTCGAGCCCGTCCAGGCTCGGCCGGCGCGGCGCCTGCCGCTCTGGCGACTCCGTTGTCGCTCCCATCTCACCTCTCCGAAACCGAAGAGCCCCGGGCGCTCGGCCCGGGGCTCGTGTCGTCTGCTGCGTCCGTCAGCGCACAGCGGCTCCAGGCCACGCGGGGTGACCCACGACCACGACGGCGACGGTACGCATGGACCCGAGGATACAGACGGTTGCGCTCGAGGGGAACCCGCCGCGCACTGAGCGACTGTGATCCCTGACCGCGGCTCGGCTCCCTGTGCCAACGGTCTGTCCACAGCGAGCCGCGCGCGGCTGCGGCTGCGGTGCTGTCCGAGTCGTACGGTCCGGACGTTGCCCCGGAAGCGATCGAGGTCCACGATGTCGCAAGGAGCGCCGCGCCCTACGGGCGTGGGAGGCACCCGGCACGAGAGCGCGGCGCGCGTCGACGCCGACGCCGCGCCCTACGGGCGTGGGAGGCACACCTCGAGGAGGTGATCGGCGTGGACGACGCGGCCGTCATCGCCGACCACTTCGATCGCTTGGTGTCGAGGGACTGCCTGGACGACGCGCTGCGCCGACAGTCCGAGGAACTCTCGAGGCGGATCGACGAGAAGGCGGACGAGGTCAGAGAGCGGGTCACGCAGGAGTTGACGGGAAAGCTCACCGCGTCGTGGCGACGCGACCTGCTGCTCATCTCGGTCGGCCAGTTCTTCGCGCTCGCCGCCGCCGTCGCCGCCCTCGTCACCCTCGGCTGACCACTACTCCCTCGGCTCGAGGACGACGACCGGGATCTGTCGGGAGGTCTTGCGCTCGTACTCGGCGAAGCCGGGGTAGCGGTCCTTCTGGCGGGTCCAGATGTCGTCGCGCTCGTCGCCTTCCGCGACGCGAGCCCTCACCGCGAGGGTCTCCGTGCCGGCTTCGATCGTGACATCGGGGACGGCGCGGAGGTTGTGGTACCAGTCGGGATTCGTGGGCGCTCCGCCCTTGGAGGCGAACACGGCGTAGGCGTCGCCCACACGCTGGTACATCACCGGATTCACGCGCTCGTGACCGGTCTTCGCCCCGGTGCTGTGGAGCAGCAGGAGTGGCGCGCCTTCGAACTGGCCACCGACTTTTCCATCGTTGGCACGGAACTCCTCGATGATCGCGGCGTTCCAGTCCTGGGCGTCAGACATGGCAAGGCCTCCTGTTCTGCGAGCCACAACGTCCTCGGCTCGACCGGGTATTCCAGCGCGACCTCGCGGCCGCGAGCTGGAGCACGACCTGGAACGTCGGTCCGGGCTACGAGGATCTCTTCCTCGACGCGTACGGGGTCGAATGGGACGTCGAGCGGCGGGACTTCTACCGCCTGCTGTACGACCTCGAGGCCTGAGCGCCCCTACTCCTGCTCGGGCGGGTCCCACTGGACGTCGAGGAGCCCGCCGAGTTCGGCCGCGTTGCGGACGCCGTAGTCGCGATAGCAGTTGTTCATGATGAGGTGCGTCTCGCGGGCCTCGCCAGCGAGCTCACGCAGCGGCGACGCCCACTCCTTCAGCTCCGCGTCGGAGTACAGGTAGCGGTAGCGCTCCGCCGGCGAGATGCCCTTCTTCTCCCAGTTCTCCCAGTTCTCCCCGTTGTGCCCGTGGAAGCGGACGATCGCGAGCTCGGCCGACGTCGCGGCGAGGACAGGCGGGATCGACGAGTCGAACCCCTGTGGCTCGTCGACACAGGTGTAGACGAGCCCCAGCTCACGGAGCAGGCGCAGGGTCCGGTCGCGGTCACCCTCCCCCATCCAGGACGCGTTGCGGAACTCGACCGCGATGTCGTAGTCGGGGAGCCGTTCCGGCAGCTTCTCGAGGAACTCCCGCGCGGGACGGCCGGGGTGGAACCACGGCGGGAACTGGAAGAAGACCGCTCCGAGCTTGCCGGCCGAGTGGAGCGGCATGAGGGCATCGCGGAAGTTGTCGAACGCCCGCTCCACCGCCTCGTCGGGGAGGTGGGTGAGGTAGACGCGCTTCTTGCCGCGGTGCTCCTCGAGGATCGACTCGCGCACGTCCTCCCAGACAGAGTCCGCGGACGCGGGGTGCTGGGTGAGCAGCGAGTACGCCTTGACGTCGAACCGGAAGTCGTCCGGGGTGCGCTCGGTCCACAGGCCGGCGAGGCGCTGCGTCGGCGGGTAGTAGTAGGTCGAGTCGACCTCGACGACGGGGAAGCGCCGCGCGTAGAACCGCAGCCGCTCCTCCGCGGTCATCGACCGGCGCGGGTACCAGTCGGACTCCTTGGTGAGCGTGGGATCGGTCCACGACGCCGTCCCCACCCTGATCCCCGACCCTGCTGCCACACGCCCTCCACGACCGTGAGCCGTCCGGGCAGCATCCTGCCCGAGTGGTTCACGATCCGACCAGTCAGCCGACCGAGGCATCTCCCGGGCTCACGAGGCCGTGGTCGAAGGCGAGGACGATCGCAGCCGCACGGTCGCGGAGGTCCAGCTTCGTGAAGATGTGCGTGACGTGGGTCTTGACGGTCGCCTCGGTGATGTGGAGGCGCGCCGCGATCTCCTGGTTCGTGAGCCCTCTCCCCACGAGCCGAAGGACCTCGCGTTCCCGCTCGGTGAGCTCCTCGAGCTTCGCGGCCGCCGCCCCGCGCGGAAGAGCCGTCTCGCGGAACCGGTCGATCACCCCGCCGGTGACGGCCGGGTCGAGCCACGCCCCGCCGTCGGCCACGACCCGGATCGCCCGCACGAGCTCCTCCCCGGGCGCGTCCTTCAGGACGAAGCCGGCCGCACCGCTGTCGAGCGCCGCGGCGACGACCTCGTCCTCGCCGAACGTCGTGAGGACGAGGACGGCAGGCGCGTCGTCGCGCTGGAGCAGGAGCTGGGTCGCGGTCGTGCCGTCGACGCGCTTCATGCGAACGTCCATGAGCACCACGTCGGGCCGCAGCCGTTCGACGGCCTCGATGACCTCGTCGCCGTCCTCGCATTCCCCGACGATCTCGATGTCGTCCTCCAGCCCGAGGATGCGGGCGACACCGACCCGGACGAGCGGCTGGTCGTCAACGACGAGAACGTGGACCACAGGACCACCCTCCTTCCTCGTCGCTCCACGCCGACCTCTCGATGATTCCGCGCGGGGAGGGCGCTCTCCTGCCTCGCGGGACCCGGGCCGTGACCCGCCACCCGTCGCCCTCGGGACCGACGCTCAACTCGCCGCCGAGGAGCGCGATCCGCTCGCGCATGCCGACGACCCCGACGCCGGCGCCCGCATCGATGACCGCCGTCCCACGCCGCCCCCGCCCGTTCGCGACCTCGACGAGGACGTCGCCGGCGTCGCAGCCGATTCGTGCCGACACCGGCGCGCCGGGGGCGTGCTTCGCGGCGTTCGCGATCGCCTCCTGGAGGACCCGGTAGACGGCGAGCTGCTCCGAGGGTCCGAGCGCGTCGAGGCCGTCCTCGACGGTCAGGTCCACGTCCACGCCGGCGCCCCGGTACGAGCCGACGAGCTCCCCGACGTCCGCCGCGCCCGGCAGGGGCGGGTCGGTGGGGAGCTCCGGGTCGGTCCGCAGGAACCCCATCGTCCGCCGGAGGTCGGCGAGGCTCTGCCGGCCGAGGCGCTCCGCGTCGGCGAGCGCCTCCCGGGCCTCCGTGTCGTCGCGTCCGATCGCCATGCGCGCCGCGGTGAGGTGCATCATCGTGACCGTGAGGGTGTGCGCGACGACGTCGTGGACCTCGCGCGCGATGCGCTCGCGCTCGCGCTGGGCCGCCTCCCGGGAGAGCGCGGACTGCGCCGCCCGCAGCTCCCCGAGCATGGTCTGCTGCCTGCGGAGGAACACGCCGACCAGGAGGGCCATCGACCCGCCCCCGACGAACCAGAACGGCCACACGGTGAACGCGGGCTCGACGACGCCGCGGCCGACGACCGTGCCGAGACCGAGGACGGTGACGAGGGAGGCCACCCCGACCGGCGCGTGCGACACGACCTCACCCACCGCGAAGAGGGCGATCATCAGCGAGAACTGGTTCTGCTCCTCGCTGCCGAGGCCGGCGATGCCGAGCGCCTCCCCGCCGAGGTTCAGGACCGCGAGCGGCAGCATCGCGAGGAGCCACTTCGGCAGGGGGTGCATGCGGACCCCCACCGCGCCGAGGAGCCACGGCAGCGTGGACACCGCGACGAGCGCGATCGCCGCCGGATGCGAGGGTTGCGAGTGCCCGTGGTCGAAGACCGAGACGGGATCGAACACCGAGACCACGGCGAACACGACCACGACGGCGGCCGACAGCACCCACGTCCAGCGCGGGAGGTCCTCGCCCCCCGTGTCGGGGACGTGGACGGCGTCCTTCAGTCGTCTCACGCTCCCAGCGCCCTCAGCTGCTCGACGATGGCGTCGTTCGCCCTCGCCTCGACCAACGATCCGACGCCCCCGGCGGTCACGCCGCGCTCGACCGCGTCGCACAGGCCCGCGGTGACGGCCACGGCCGCGGCGTCCATGTCCGCCGTCTCGATCAGGCGTCGCCGCCACCCCGTGGGTGGCTCGAGCATGACCGAGAGCAGCGACAGTTCGCCGTTGGCCGGGATGACGTCGACGGTGAGCCGGCCGCGGTACCGCCCGCTCGTCCAGGTCCCGGTGCGGCGCCGCGACGCGAGCCTCCCGACCCACGGGACCGTGGTGACCGCGTCGTCGAGCTCGATGACGATGTCCCCGACGGCGAGCCGCTCCGGGAGGTCGCTGATGACCTCGGGGGCCCGGCCGAGGACGACCTGCTCGTGGCATCCGTTGCGTGGCATCGCTGCCTCCTCGTGATGGGGACGACGCTACGGACGTCGGTGTCAACCCGCGTCGGGCGACGTGGCGAACCTCGCCCTCCGACCCCGGGTGGAGGGACCTCCCCCCTGGGGTGGAGGCGTCACACCCGGCCAGTAACGTGGCGCCACCCCGTCCCGGAGTGGAGCGATCAGCAGCGACGACGAGCCGAACCAGGCCGGCGCCGGCGCAGGGCGTCCGCGGGCCTTCCGCTTCGTGTTCATCGACACGGAGGCGACCGGCCTCGACCTCCAGCGGCACGAGCTCACCGAGATCTCGTGGATCGTCCGCTTCGAGGACGGCCGTGAGGTCGAGCGCCAGTACTTCCCCGAGCACACGCTCGACGCCGCCGACGAGAAGGCGCTCGAGCTCACCGCCTACCACAAGCGCATCGCCGACCAGACCCGCACCCCGATGGGCGAGTGGCTGCCGCAGTTCCTCGAGGACGCCCGCGAGGCGGTCATCGTCGGGGCGGTCCCGGACTTCGACGTCCGCCAGCTGGTGAAGGCGTGCCGCAAGCTCGGGCTCGAGCCCACGTGGGATCACCACCTCCTCGACGTCGAGACGCTCGCGCTCCCGCTCATCGCGCCCGGGCCGGAGGCGCCGCGGAGCCTCGCGAGGACCTGCGAGGCGCTCGGGGTGCCGCACGACAAGGACCAGGCGCACGGCGCCCTCTACGACGCGAGGCAGGCGCGGGCGGTGTTCGACCGGATCTGGGAGCTCGTCGCCGAGCTCCGCGCCGAGGGCAGACC
>JBOHEE010000369.1:0-2745 GCA_050700895.1 Nitriliruptorales bacterium
CCAGAAGGGGGCGCCACCCGGCCGCGGCGCTCCCGGTCGGCCGCCGACCGGCAAGACCCGGCGCAAGAAGCGCGAGCAGCCGGAGGAGCACGCGCTCGAGGCGCAGCCGCGGCAGCGCCGCGACGAGCCGCTCGAGGCGCAGGTCGACCGCGTGAACGTGCTCTCGGGCGTGACCGTGGACGAGCTCGCCAAGGAGCTCGGCGTCACCGGCACGTCGATCGTGAAGATGCTCTTCAAGATGGGCGAGATGGTGACCGTGCAGCAGTCGCTGCCGGACGACACCGTCGAGATCATCTGCGACGAGCTCGGTGTCACGGTCAACTTCGTGACCGAGGAGGAGCTCGAGTTCGGGGTCGAGGAGGCCGACGACCCGGCTGACCTCGAGCCGCGTGCGCCGGTCGTGACCGTCATGGGTCACGTCGACCACGGCAAGACCCTGCTCCTCGACGCGATCCGTCAGACCGACGTCGTCTCGCAGGAGGCGGGTGGCATCACCCAGCACATCGGCGCCTACCAGGTGAGCCGCGACGGTCGCCTCATCACCTTCATCGACACGCCGGGGCACGAGGCGTTCACGCAGATGCGTGCCCGCGGCGCCCAGGTGACCGACGTGGCGGTCCTCGTCGTCGCCGCGGACGACGGCGTCATGCCGCAGACGGTGGAGGCGATCAACCACGCGAAGGCGGCCGAGGTCGCGATCATCGTCGCCATCAACAAGATGGACAAGGAGGAGGCGAACCCCGATCGGGTGAAGACCCAGCTCACCGAGCACGAGCTCGTGGCGGAGGACTTCGGCGGCGAGACCCCGATGGTGCCGCTGTCCGCGATGACCGGGGACGGCCTCGACGACCTGCTGGAGCTGATCGTCCTGCAGGCCGACATCATGGAGCTGCAGGCGAACCCGAAGAAGCGCGCCCGCGGACGCGTCATCGAGGCGCACCTCGACAAGGGCCGCGGCCCGGTCGCGACGATCCTCGTCCAGGCCGGCACGCTCCGCGTCGGCGACGTCGTCGTCGCGGGCGTGGCCGACGGCAAGATCAGGGCGATGTTCAACGAGTCCGGAGCCGAGGTGGACGCGGCCACGCCCGGCCAACCGGTGCTCGTACTCGGCTTCAACGACGTGCCGGACGCCGGCGACCAGTTCCGTGCGGTCGACCTCGAGCGCGCGGCGCGCGACATCGCTGAGCGCCGCAGCGAACGGCTCCGCCGCAAGGAACTCGTCGAGCACCAGCGACCGAAGACACTCGAGGATCTCGCCGCCGAGGTCGAGCGCGGCGAGGTCGCCACGCTCAACCTCATCATCAAGGGCGACGTCTCCGGGTCCGTCGAGGCGCTCGAGGGCGCCCTCACCAAGCTCGAGATCCCCGAGGTCGACGTGCGCGTCGTCCACAAGGCGGTCGGCGCGGTGACGAAGGGCGACGTCGGCCTCGCCGAGACGTCGGACGCCATCATCGTGGCGTTCAACGTCCGTCCCGACGCCAACGCGCGCGAGGCGCTCGAGGCGAGCGGTGTCGACCTGCGGACCTACCGGATCATCTACGAGGCGATCGAGGACATCGAGCTCGCCGTGAAGGGCCTGCTCGCGCCGGAGTTCCGCGAGGTCACGCTCGGAGAGGCCGAGGTCCGCGAGATCTTCAAGGTGCCGCGCGTCGGCTTCGTCTTCGGCTGCTTCGTCACGAGCGGCGAGGTCCGCCGCGACGCGAAGATCCGCGTCGTCCGCGAGGGCGTCGTGGTCGCCGAGGACGAGCTCGCCTCCCTGCGTCGCTTCAAGGACGACGTGCGCGAGGTGTCGCAGGGCTACGAGTGCGGCATCGGGCTCCAGAAGTTCCAGGACGTCAAGGTCGGCGACGTGCTCGAGGCGTTCGAGGAGCGCGAGGTCGAGCGGACCTGAGTGGTGAATCGCCGAGGAGGTGAGCCCGGCACCGTCTTCGTCGGGTCGGCGAGGGTCGATCTCCACGTCCCCGGCGTGGGGTCGCTCAAGGGCAAGCGTGCCGTCCTCAACAAGCTGAAGGCGGCGCTCCAGCGTGAGCTCGGTTGCAGCGTCGCCGAGGTCGGCTACCAGGACCTCTGGCAACGCTCCGCCATCGGCGTCGCGACCGCCGCCTCGAGCGCGACCGGCGCACAACGGGTGCTGGACCGACTGACGGCCGTGATCGAACGCGACCCGCGGGTGGTCGTCACCGCCATCCTGACGGACGTCGACGAGGTGGGATACGCCTGATGGCCAAGAAGCGCAACCGCCGCACCGACCAGGCGGTGAAGGAGGCGATCGCCGAGCTCATCGAGGAGGAGATCGCCGACCCGCGTGTCGAGTTCGTCACGATCACCGACGCAGAGGTGAGCGAGGATCGCCGCTCCGCGACCGTCTACTACACGGCGCTCGAGCCCGGCGTGGTCTCCCCGCAGGCCTCCGAGAAGGTGCCGGAGGAGGACGCTGCCGCAGCCGGGCTCGAGAGCGCCGCGCCCCGCATCCAGGGTCTGCTCGCGCGGCGCCTGCGCCTCAGGAACACCCCGGCCATCCGCTTCGTGCCCGACACGGCGGCCGCCGAGGGGCGGCGCATCGAGGAGCTCTTGCGCCGGATGAAGGACGAGGAGGTCCCCGGTGAACGCTGAGGCCGCCGCCGCTACCCACGGCCCGACCCCTGCCGGCCCGGCCGAGTGGGTGGCCGACGTCCCCGACGCCGCGTGGGACGCGGCCGTCGCCGCGATCCGCGAGGTCGGCGAGCGCGGCGGCCTGATCGCGCT
>JBOHEE010000370.1:0-2039 GCA_050700895.1 Nitriliruptorales bacterium
GTTCACGGCCGGAGGCGACGCGAGCACCGCGAGCACCGCGAACCAGACCGCGAGGAGGAACCCCTGGCCGGGGAACCGTCCCACGGCGGCGAGCGCGGCGGTGCCGAGCGCGATCGCGACCACGAACCCGAGAGCCGACTCGAGCGCGGCCACCGCCGCGAGTGACCGGCCGGCCACGCCCTGCGACTGGCGGAGGAGCGCCGCACGCCCGAGCGCGTACCAGACGGACCCGGGCAGGTACCGCGTCGGCACGGACCGTGCGGTCGCGAGCAGGACCGAGCGGACCGGCACGGGGTGGCCGAGGTCCCGCAGCGCGAGGGTCCAGAGCCCGACCGAGGGCAGGAGCTGGCCGAGCGCGAGGGCCAGCGCGAGGAGGAGCCACGCGGGACGGGCGGTGGCGAGCAGCGCGGACAGGTCGCTGCGGTTCGCCCACACGAGCCAGGCGAGGATCGCCGCGAGAACGGCGAGGTAGACGAGGCGCGCGACACGCGCCCAGCGGGGCGTGGCGTCGCGGCCGGCGGCGTCCTCGTCGGTGTCGGTCATCAGCACCCGTCGTCGCGGGGAGCGTAGGAGGGCGCTGCCGGCGGCGATGATCAGGTGGTGCGGGGGCCCAGCCCAGCCGCGTCACGCCGAAGCCGGTCGAGGCCGTGGCGGCCGGGTCAGCGGGAGGCGGCGTCGAGCAGGCGGTCGATGACCTCGCCGTTGCGGCGCTCGCGTTCCTGCAGGCGCGCCCGGGCCCCGGCCACGGCCTCCTCGGCGCGCGGATCGCCGAGCAGCGCGGACGCAGCCTCCACGAGGCGGTGGAGGTCGTCGGGCGACCAGCCGAGCCCCACCGCCCCGGCGCCGAGCTCGTCGGCGAGCGCGTCCACCTTCGGCGAGTAGCCGAGCAGTACGGCGGGGCGCCCGCCGAGAACTGCGGCGATGCCGCCGTGGTAGCGCATGGAGACGACGATCCGCCCGCGCGCGATCTCGGCGACGACGTCCTCGAGCCCGGGGCGCGCGACCGTCACCGCGGCGTCCATCCTCGCCGCGACCTCGTCGTGGAGGGGTCCGTCGCGGTCGGCCTGGAGCGCGACCAGACGGATGCGCAGGCCGGACTCCTTCGCGAGGCGGTCGAGCGCGGCCGCCGCCGCCGGCACGAACCACTCGGGCGTCGGGTCCCGCCGCGCGCGGACCGAGACGGGCAGGAGCCCGCCGGCGCCGCTCCACGGCCGCAGGCAGACGGTGGCCGTGTCCTCGACCTCGACCGCGGGCTCGGGCAGGGCGAGCGCGAGGTCCGCCGCCTCGGTGACGTCACGGATCCGAAGGCCCTCGAGCAGGCGGGCGGAGTGGTTGTCGCGGACGCTGAGTGCGGTCGCGGAGCCCAGGCTGGCGGCGACGAGACGGCGGCCGAGGACCGTCCGGAGGGGGCCCGCGCCGAGCCCGACGCCCGCCCACGGGATGTGCCGCAGCCGCCCCGCCCAGACGCGGGCGAGGTGGTAGGGGAGGTTGAACGGGCTCGTCTCGTCCTGGAGCAGCCCGCCGCCGCCGAACACGAGGACGTCCGCCCGCCCGACCGCCCCCCAGATGCCCGCCGGGTCGTCGTGGTCGGCCGTGCGGACGCCGTGATCCTCGATCGTCCGGAGCGGGTCGACGGCGATCGCGGTGACCTCGACCCCGCGCGCGGCGAGGTGGCGACGGAGGCCCGCGAACACGAGCTCGTCGCCGAGGTTCGTGGAGCCGATCCAGCCGGCCACGAGGGCGCGCATGCGTCAGCAGCGTAGTTCGTGCGGCGAGGGCCGCCGGGGTGCCGGCGCCGCGCCATCACGCCAGCCGACCCGCACGGACGTGCGGAATCCTTGCCGACAGCGACCATGCGGCCCCGTCGGGTCCTTCATTTCGCACGTACGTGCCGATCTTGCTGGCGGAGCCGCCGGGAATCTGCGATCATGTCCGACATATGAACGTACGTGCGGGAGTGATCGGATGAGCGTGACGCCGGGGCGGGGCACCATGGCACTCGGTGCGTCCGTGCGCCGGCGTCGTCGGGCGCTCGGCCT
>JBOHEE010000371.1:0-5072 GCA_050700895.1 Nitriliruptorales bacterium
CCAGAAGGGGCTCGCGTAGGCGATGATCGCGGCGTTGCCCGCGTGGCCGTCGGGGCCGTGGTGCTCGTTCGGCCGCGCAGGGTCGGCGAGGCGGAGCACCACCCAGTCGCCGTCCGCCGCGTCGAGATCAACGGTGACGGAGATCACCGCCTCGTCCTCCGCCGGGACCCGGACCGTCTCGACGTGCGCCACCTCGGGGAACTCCTCCCCGGGACGGAGCACCTGGACCTCGATCGTCTCCCCGCGCAGCGCGGGATGGTCGACGTCGATCTCGAAGATGACCGGGCCGCGGTCGTGCGCGAGAACGCCGCCCATCCGGGTCTTGCCACCTCCCGGCTCTCCAGCCCAGGCCGGGGGGCCGGCAGGCCGCGACAGGGCAGTCGCATCCACGCGGAGCCCGTCGAGGAACGTCGCGAAGAGGCGGCGCGCCTGCAGCGCTTCGGCGACGCCGTCCCTCGTGAGCTCGGACACCCAGAGGCCGGTGCGGCCCTTGCCCTCAGGATGGCCCCAGTCGGTGCCGTGCTCGTCGGACACGCCGGAGATGCCGACGCGCCAGCCCGCGTTCAGGCACTCGACGAGCGGCGAGGGCTGTCCCGACGCGAACGACTTGAAAAGGTGGTCCTCGCGTCGGTTCAGCATCTCGACCGCCACGAAGTGCGACGCCACGGCCTCGTGGTAACGGAAGTAGCTGAACCGACCGGTCTCGCGCCCGGGGTGGTTGAAGCTCGCGAGCCCGTCGGCGCCGCCGCCGAGCACCGGCGTCGAGGGGTCGGCCGTGAGCCACTCGTAGAAGGGGATCATCCCCGTGTGGGCAGGGTTGGCCCGCCCGACCGTGTCGAGGGCCGCCCCGACCGGATCGCCCGCGCCCGGCACCTCTCGGAAGTGTTCGCCGAGCCCGGACGAATCGATCCCGGCGGTGTGGAGCGGGTCGATCCAGCGCTCGCTGAGCCAGACGTTGATGTGCCCCAGGAACGGGCTCGACCACTCGAAGCCGCGCATCGCGACGAACCGCCCGGGATCGTCGGCCGCGTCCGCGAGCTCCTTGGCGCGGACCCACCGGGCCTCGTCGATGGCGGCGAGGCTCCGGCAGTCCTGACGCTCGCCGTGGGTCGGCTCGCCGTCGACGACGGCGCAGATCTCCTCGGTCACGCGGCCGGCGGCCCCGAACGACAGCGTCGAGTGGTCGGTGACCGCGGCGACGTCGTACGCCGCAGAGCGGATCGAGTCGAAGAGAAGCGTCGGGTCCCCCGCGCCGTCGGAGAGGTGGCTGTGGTTGTGCAGGTCCGCGTGGGCGAGGAAGGTGCCCTCGGTCAGGCGGGACCGCCGCGGCGCCCCGAGGTCGCCCTCGATCGTCGCGAGCGCCCACGATGGGCGGGTGATCGCGAGCGCCCCGGCGGCGGCACCGCCCCTCAGGAGCTCCCGACGCGTGATCCCCACGCCACGCCTTCCCCACGGTCGTGCGGAGGAATTCGACGCTGGGGGGTCGTGACCCTCCTCAGGGCAGTCCCGGGCGGGGAGTCGTGAGCGGTCCGGCCGCATCGTCAGGACGATCGACACCGGACGCGGCTCGATAGTCGCCGCTACCAGCGACGTTGCTTGCCGAGTGCTGAGTGCGCGGGCCCCGATTGGCCGCCGCCAATGGCCCGAGGGCCGCCGCCAGTAGGCAGTCCGATCAGATCTCGGTCACCTCGATGACGAGGGTGATGGCGTCGCCGCGTGCCACTCGACTCGCAGCTGCCCGGCCCAGTTCGGCCCGACAAGCTTGGTGTCGGCCCACTCCCGGTTTGGTCCTTCAGGCGATGAGCTGCTGCCGGTCGAGATCCCTTCGGTCCGCCACGTTGCTTCGTCGGGCGGGTAGGCATAGAGGTTGCCAACGAGTTCCGCGTACTCGCGTGGGTCGTCGGGTGGGTCGACCTCGAGGGTCAAGGTCGTTGTCGCCCCGTCCCGTTCGATGCCGACGAGGCGGGCGCCCCGTGGGAAGGGCAGGCCGGGGGCGAGGTCGTCGGGTACGCCGTCTGGGCGAGGGTCGACGGGTGCCGGGTCGGGCAGGCCGTTCTCGGCCGGGTCGGGTTGATGGACCTCGAACTCCTCTGGAGGTTCGAGTCGGAGGGTGGCCTCATAGTCGGTGATTTCCAGCTCGACGGTCATGTTCGCCCCCTGCGTCCGCTCTTCGGTCAGGAGCCGTCGGAGCCGGCCGTCGTCGTCGATCCACATCTCGACCGTCGGTCGACCCTCTCGCAGCGCTTCGGCCTCTTCTTCCTGTCCGGTGGCTCTGAGCATGCGCTCGTAGCGGTCCGCCTCCATGCCGTTGAAGAACGCGCGGAGGGTCAGCGAGTCGACGTGGACGAGGTAGTGCGTGCTGCGGATTCCCCCGATCTCCTCCGTTCCGCGCTCGTCGAGGTTCGTGCCCGCCTGAAGCAGCTCGATGACGTTGGTCGGGTCCACCTGGAGCCCGAGCGAACCGGCGCCCGTGGTCAGGCCGGGCGTGGCAGAGTGGCAGAGGGGATCGACATGCGCACCCACCCCTGAGTCTGAGGGATCTCTTCAATAGGGTGTAGATCCGCTGCCAAGGTCTTGACACCCGGCTCGGCGACCCGCATAGTGTGTTACGTTAGTAAACCGGTATACAAACTACCCGGAGAGATGAGATGCGCACTCGAGGGCTTGGTGTGTGGCTGCTGCCTGCCGCGCTGCTGGCGGCTTCCTGTGGCGGCGGGGTTGGTGATACGGACGCGGAGGCCGCTGGCGACGTCGGGGATCAGGCTTCTCCGGCGGGGGCCGAAGAGGACGAGGCGGCCGGTGAGGGCGCAGCGGACCCGGTGACGTTGACGTTCTGGAACTACTGGGATGGCAAGAACGGCGAAGTGATGCAGTCGCTCGTCGACGAATGGAACTCCGCCAACCCGGACGTGCAGGTGGAGAGCATCTTCGTCGGCTTCGGTGACTTGCTGCCGAAACTACAGGCGGCGGTTGCAGGCGGCGAGGCGCCTGACGTTGCCGCGGGTGATCTGGTGTGGCTGCCGAAGTTGACCCGCTCGGGTCGGCTGGTCGCGCTGGACCAGTTCCTCGACGCGGAGCAGCTCGACGAGTTCTTCCCGGAGATGCTGCAGGTCGGTGAGCTGGACGGCAGCACCTACAGTCTGCCGGTCAGCACGAACAACCTGCAGCTGTTCTACAACCGTGAGCTAATCGAACAGTCGGGGCTGGACCCCGACGACCCGCCGGAGACGTGGGATGAGTTGCGCGCTGCTGCTGCTGAGTGCGCTGACCCTGCGAGCGGGCGGCAGGGTCTGGAGTTGTTCACGGAGCCAGGCGAGGGGTTGACGTGGCAGTTCCAGGTCTACCTATGGCAGGCCGGTGGCGAGTTCTTGAACGAGGACGGCACGGCTGCGGCGTTCAACTCGCCTGCGGGGGAGCAGGCTCTGCAGTTCTGGGTCGACCTCATCCACGACGACAAGTCGGCGGCAGTGGCGCCCTGGGGGGCGTTCGGGCAAGGTAACGCCTGCATGATGATGGACGGCTCGTGGATGGTCGGGATCTGGAGCGCCGACCCGCCCTTCGACTTCGGGACCGCACCGATGCCGCATCCTGCGGACGGTCAGCCGGCCACGAACATGGGTGGTGAGCAGATCTTCATCATGGCCGATGCCCCAGATAGGCAACAGGCTGCGTACCGGTTCGTCGAGTGGGTCACGAGCCATGAGGTCCAGCTGGAGTGGGTGAAGCAGACCGGGTTCATGCCTGTGCTGGAGTCGCTTGCGGCCGACAGCGAGTACCGACAGTTCATCGAGGCGACCGAGCCGCGTGCGCTGCCCTTCGTCGACGGTGCGCAGCACGCGCGCAGCCGTCCGCCCATTCCGACCTACCCTGAGGTTTCGGATGCGTTCTCCCGCGAGATCGAGCGCGCCCTGCTCGGTCAGGTCTCGGTAACAGAGGCACTGAAGGCGGCGGAGCAGGCCGTCAACGACCAGATCGCTCGTGGCTAACCCGCCCACCCTGATCGACAAGGGCGAACGCGCCTCGATCAGGGGGGCCCGGCAGCCGTCGGCGTCACGAACGCCGACGGCTGCGGTCGTCTCGTGGTACCGCCGCCACAACCGTCTCGGAGACCTGTCGGCCGCCGCCGTGCTACTGACGCCGACGCTGGTGGTACTCGGGGTGTTCGTCGTCTATCCGATCGCCTACTCCGGGTACCTGAGCTTGCTGGCCTGGGACGGGCTCAGCGCCGAACGGACCTTCGTTGGACTGAGCAACTACCTGTCACTGTGGCGCTCAGGAGAGCTGGGGAACTCGATCTGGGTGACTCTGCTCTACACAGCCGGGGTCACTGTCGGTGGTCTCGCCGCCGGGCTCGGTATCGCGGTTCTGATCAACGCGGTCGTGCGGGGAGGATCGACGTACCGCGCCCTGTATTTCCTGCCGGTCGTCACCGCGACCGTGGCGGTCGCGGTGGTCTGGAAGTTGCTTCTGGACCCAGGTTCGGGCTACGTCAACGTCGTGTTGCGTCAACTCGGTGCGAGTCCGCCCTCGTGGCTGCGCGATCCGAACTGGGCGATGCCCGCCGTGGTCCTCGTCGGCATCTGGAAACGGATCGGGTTCAACGTCGTCGTGTTCATGGCCGGACTGCAGGCCATCCCCCGCGACGTCTACGAGGCAGCGGAGGTCGACGGCGCTGGCGGGTGGGCACTGCTGCGCTACGTCACGGTGCCACTGCTCGCGCCGATGACGTTGCTGCTTGCGATCATGAGCGTGATCGACTCGTTCCTGGTGTTCGACCAGATCTTCATCATGACCGGCGGAGGGCCGGTCGGGGCGACCGAGACCCTCGGGCTGCTGCTGTACCGGCACGCCTTCCGCTACTTCGATCTCGGCACGGCATCCGCGGTCGGATGGGTGATGTTCGCACTCATAGCCGGGATCAGCATCACGCAGTGGCGCATGTCGCGCACCGGCAGCCGCGGAGTCCAGCTGTGAGCGCCGCTGTCCGTCCCCTCGGCCGCACCGGGGCGCATACGCCCCACGGACGGCCCCGTCGGCGGAGTACGCGTCTCATCGTGCATGCAGTCCTACTC
>JBOHEE010000372.1:0-3133 GCA_050700895.1 Nitriliruptorales bacterium
CTGCTCGGGCGTGACTGGCGGGGCGCGGACGAGGCGTCGCTCGGCGCCGCGCTCGTCGCGCTCGACGGGGGCAGGGCACCCGACGAGGCCGACCTCGCCGCGATCACCGCTCCGACCGGCGTGGTCGGCTGGCCCGCAGATCCGGCCCATCCGTTCAAGGTGGCGCGCGAATGGGCCGAACTGATCCCTTGCGGGGCGTTGGAGGCGACGACGATGGCGGACGTGGGCCGCGACCTGCCGACGCTCGGCCGCGCGGCGGTCACCGCGTGGGGGAAGGGAGGGCGATCGTGAGAAGGCCCGTTGCGCTCCTGCTCGCCCTCGTGCTCGGTGTCCTGGCCGGCCCGGCGGCGGCGCAGGCCGAGGGCCAGACGGCCGAGATCGCCGGCACGGTGCGTTCCGCGGACACCGGCGAGACGCTCCCCGGCGTCTGCGTCGTCGCCCACGACCGCGACGCGGAGGTCGCGGTCGCCGTCGCCTCCACGGGGGAGGCCGGCAGCTATGTCTTCGCCGGCCTGCCGGCGGGCACCTACCTCGTGCAGTTCAACGGCTGCCTCCTGCCGGCCCCAGGGGTCGCGTACGAGTGGTGGCCGCAAGCAGCGAGCTCCGAGGAGGCGGTCCCGATCGAGCTGGAGCCCGGTGCCCGCGCGGATGCGATCGACGCGAGCCTGCCTGCGGCTGCCTTCCTGTCGGGGACCCTCACGGAGGACGGCTCAGGGGAGGCGCTGGGCGACGTCTGCGCCCTCGCGGTCGAGGTCGCGACCGCAGGGCTGGCAGTGACCTTCTCGGACGTGGCCGGCGACTACGTGCTCACGAACCTCCGATCGGGCGAGTATCTGCTCCTGTTCGTCGACTGCGCGCCGCCGTACGTCCACGTCACCGAGCTCTACGACGACCTGAGCTTCGATGATCTGATCGAAGGCGCCGGCGAACTCGTCTCCGTACCGGTCGTCGCGGGCGAGGAGGCGACCGGGATCGACGCGGGCCTGGAGCTCGGGGGAGCGATCACCGGCGTCGTCAGGGGAGCTCACCACGGCCGCGAGCAGCCGTTCGTCTGCGTCGGGGCGCGGAGCGAGGAGTCGCTGGAGGGTGGCGGCATCTCGTCGGAGACCTCCGTGCTGAGCGGCTTCGGCCCCCTCGTGCTCGTCGGTGGGGCGCTCGGCGGCGAGTACATCCTCGGCGGCCTCCCCGCCGGGACGTACGCGGTGGAGTTCAGCGGGTCGTCGTGCGAGGACGACGGCTACGTCGGCCAGTTCCACCCCGGGACCGACCTCGCCGCCGCCGAGCTGATCGACGTGTCCCCCGGGACGACGGTCGCCGACGTCAACGCGAACCTCCTGCCGAACCCGAGCACCGCCTGGGTCTGCGGCGACGAGCAGGAGGACGGCTTCACCGACGTGCCCGGGAACAGTCCCCACGAGGCGACGATCGATTGCGCGGTCGCGCTCGGCCTCGTGGCGGGGCGCGCCGACGGCACCTTCGGCCCGGCCGAGCAGCTCACCCGTGGCCAGGTCGCGACGCTGCTCGCCCGCGCCATCGCACTCCTGGGCGGCGACCTGCCGGCGAGCCCCGCCGACCAGTTCGGCGACGACGAGGGGAGCGTCCACGAGCTCGCCCTGAACCAGCTCGCCAGCGTCGGCATCATCCGCGGGGACGGCGACGGCCGGGTGCGCCCGGAGACGAAGATCTCCCGTGACCAGCTCGCGACGCTGTTCGTCGAGACCTACGAGCACGTCCTCGGCTTCAAGCTCGGGTGGGTCGGCGACAGCTTCAGCGACGACAACGGCAACGCGCACGAGCGGGAGGTCAACCGCGCGGCGACCGCCGGGTTCGTGACCGCGCGGGAGTCCGGCGCCTACGCGCCGGCGGGTGTCGTCCTGCGCGACGAGACGGCCACTGCGCTCGTCCGGCTCGTCGACCGCCTCTCCCGCGACGAGCTCTCCGGATCGAGCCGCGAACCGATCATCACGGCATCCACCTCCACCGCCTCGTTCGAACGCACGGTGGCCGCGCCGTCCCTGGTCCCGGCCGAGCTCGTCCGCGTCCTCCGGAACGCGTCCCGCTGACCCCACTCGCTGTGACGGGGGAACGTCTGGTCACCGGTTCGTGACCAGATGTTCCTTTGTCGCGTCCGCCAGCCTCGACGACCAGCGCATGCGCTCGGTCTACTCCCGGCGTCCGTGACCAGATGTTCCTTTGTCGCGTCCGCCAGCGGTTCCGCAGCATGCGCTCACGGCGGTCAGCGGAGTTCGATGGCCTCGTGGGCGTCGGAGAAGGCGTAGCCCGGCTCAGGCCCGCCCGCGAGGACGTGGACGGTGTTGCCCACGGCGACTACCCCGAGCCCGTGGCGTGGCGTCGGCAGGTCTGGGAGCGTCGACCAGCGCTCGGTGAGGAGGTCGAAGACCTCGACCTCCGCGAACGTCCCGCCGGGCTGTTCCCCGCCGACCGCGACGAGGAGCCCGTCGTCTGTGGCCGTCGCGGCGAGGCCACCGCGCGGAGTCGGGAGGTCCGGCAGCGCCTCCCAGCGCCGTGCGTCCGGGTCGTAGCGCTCCACGACGGCGAGGTTGGACGCCATCCCCCCGGTGCGACCGGCGACCGCGGTCAGCGACCCGCCCGGTGCGGCGACGCCCAGGTGCTCGCGGGGCGTCGGCCCCGGTGCGGCGGACCAGCGAGCCGCATCGGCCGCCAGCACGAACATGTCGGCGGCGAGGCCACCCTCGCCGATCCCGGCGACCACGTGGAGCCGGCGGCCGACGAACGCCGCCCCGCCCGCCGCCCGCGGTCCAGGCATCGGCTCCATCTCCTCCCAACCGTCCCCGGCGAGCCGGAAGACCCGGTTGGTGGGGTTGGCCAGACCCGGACCGAGGTAGCCGCCCGCGACGACGACGTCGTCCTCCCGCGCGGCCGCCATGGCGTGGTTCACCGCGACCGGCAGGTCGGGCCCTCGCGACCACGTCCGGCTCTCGACGTCGTACACCTCGACGAGCGGGGTCGTCGCCCCGCCCTCGACGAAGCCGCCGATGACGTAGATGCGCTCGTCGGTGGCCGCGGCCGCGACCTCGGTCCGCGGCGTGGGGACCGGCGGGAGCGCCTCCCAGGCGAGGTCCTCCGCGAACGGCGACCCACCGTCGTGACC
>JBOHEE010000373.1:0-4011 GCA_050700895.1 Nitriliruptorales bacterium
GCCCTGGTGCTCGCCGGACTCGTCGGCTTCCGTCGGGCCGGCGGCCGCCGCCCGGTCGCGCTCGCCGTCCCCGCGGCGATCCTCGCCGTCTACGCGGCGGGGATCGTGATCTGGCCCTTCTCCGACCTGCGCTTCGGGCTGCCGCTCGTGCCGTGGGCGGCGGCCGGCCTCGGCTGGCTCGGGTCGTGGCTCGCACGGACCCTCCGGCCGGCGGTCGGCACGGTCGCGGTCGGGATCGCCCTCGTGCTCTACGGCGCCTGGGGCGCCCCGCACCTCCTCGCGGAGGCGGACGAGGAGCGCGCGGAGTTCGCGGCCCTCCACGCCGCGAGCGCCGACCTCGCGGAGTGGCTCGAGCACAACGCCCCCCCCGGCGCCGTCGTGGTCTCCTTCGACTACCGCGAGATCGCCCGCGCCGCCGACCGGCCGGTCGCCCCGCTCGCCTACACCGCGGACGCGGACGCGCTGTGGGAGCAGGCGCGCAGAGGCGACTACCTCGCGGTCTTCCACGGCCCCTACGGGCTGCGGGAGCGCTATGCGGCGGCGCTTGTCGCCTCGCGGCCGGACCGGTTCCGTAAGGTGTACGACAACGAGCGGGTCGAGGTCTTCGCAGTGAGGTCGGATCGGTGAAGCTGAGCCTCGTGATGCCCGTCTACAACGAGGGCGGAACGCTCGAGGAGATCCTCAAGCGGCTGGGACAGGTCGACCTCCCCGTCTCCTGGGAGCTCATCGTCGTCGACGACGGCTCCGACGACGACGCGGTGGACCACATCCAGCGCGACTGGGTGCCCACCGCGGAGCGCGTCACCGTCGTCAAGGCGGACACCAACCGCGGCAAGGGCTCGGCGCTGCGCAAGGGCTTCTCGCTCGCGCACGGCGACATCCTCGGCGTCCAGGACGCCGACCTCGAGTACGACCCCAACGAGATCCCGCGGCTGCTCGCGCCGATGCTCGACGGCCGGGCGGAGGTGGTGTTCGGGACGCGCGAGTTCGGCGCGCACGCGAGCTACTCGTTCTGGTACGTGGTCGGCAACCGGCTCGTCAGCCTGTTCGCGTCGGCGCTCTTCGACCGCTACATCACCGACGCCTACACCTGCTACAAGTTCTTCACCCGCCACCGCTACGACCAGCTCCGTCTCACCGCCGACGGGTTCGAGATCGAGGCAGAGCTGGCCGGCGGCCTGCTCCGCACCGGGGCGCGGGTCTACGAGATCCCGATCGACTACGCCGCCCGCGGGCGCGAGGAGGGCAAGAAGATCCGCGCCCGCGACGGCGTCCGCGGCCTCGTGCGGCTCCTGCGCATCCGTCTGCGGGGCTGGTGATGGACGCCGGCCGCCGAGGGTCCTCCCCCGACCCGTCCGTGCGAGCCGCCCCCGACCCGTCCGTGCGAGCCGCCCCCGACGTGAGCGTCGTCCTGCCCGTCTTCGACGAGGTCGGCCACCTCCAGGCGGAGATCGACCGCATCCGCGCGGGCCTCGACGCGTCGCCGTACACCTACGAGCTCGTCGTGGTCGACGACGGCTCCACCGACGGCTCGACCGAGCTGCTGCGCACGATCGGGGGGATCCGGCTCATCGAGCTCGCCCGCAACCGCGGGACGGGCACCGCCCGCCGCGTCGGGTCGCGTGCCGCCCGCGGCGACGTCGTCGTGTGGACCGACTGCGACATGTCCTACCCCAACGACCGCATCCCGGGGCTCGTGAAGGAGCTCGAGGGCCACGACCAGGTGGTCGGGGCGCGCCGGACCGAGGAGGGAACGGCGAAGGCGCTCCGGGTCCCGGCGAAGTGGAGCATCCGCAAGCTCGCCGAGTACCTGGTCGAGACCGAGATCCCCGACCTGAACTCCGGCTTCCGCGCGTTCCGGCGCGAGGTGCTCACGCAGTTCCTCCACCTGCTGCCGACGGGGTTCAGCTGCGTGACGACGACGACGATGGCCTTCCTCAGCAACGGCTACTCGGTCCACTACGTCCCGATCGACTACGCGACCCGCGCCGGCCGGTCGAAGTTCCGCTGGTACGCGGACACGAGGCGCTACGCGCTCCAGGTGGTGCGGCTCGTGCTGAGCTACGAGCCGCTGCGCTTCTTCCTGCCGGTCGGGACCGCGCTGCTCCTCCTCGGCATCGGCAAGCTCGCCTTCGACTGGTCCACGCGCAGCTTCCACCTGGCCACGAACACGCTGCTCATCCTGTTCGCGGCCTTCCAGGTGCTCGCGATCGGGCTCCTCGCCGACCTCGTCGTCCGGTCGACGAAGCCCCGCGACCCCGTCGACCCCCGCCGCTGAGTCGAGGTCCGGGCTCCCCCGGGCCCGGTTCGACGACGAGGAGACCCCGCGACCCCGTCGACACCCGCCGCTGAGTCGAGGTCGGGCCACCCGACTCCGATCCTCGGGCACGCTCCCTCCGGCGTACCCGTCTCCCGCTGGGCCTGATCGCGCGCCTCCGGTCGCTGCGTCGGCGGGGTGCCTCGACCCGGCCTCCAGCGCCGTCGGGTCGGAGTCGGGCGGTCCTCTGCGTCAATCGGAGTCGCAGGTGGGGAGGGGGTCGGCGGCGAGGACGAGGCGCGGGGCCATCGTGCCGGAGCTGTCGGTGACCTCGACGACGATCGCCCCGGCGACGTCACCGCGGCAGTCGAGGAGGTCGCGAACGATCCGCCGGCCGAGCTCGCCGATCCGCAGCGCCGGGGAGGCGAAGCGGAGGCCCTCGAGAAGCTCGGCCTCGGGCGGGGGTGCGAGCACGGGGAGGTTCGGGCCGAGCTCGTCGGTCGCCGAGATGGCCGGGTTCGTGAACGCGTAGGCGTCGGCGCCGGCCTGGACGGCCCGCCACCACCCGGCGACGTACTGGGCGGAGGCGGCGGCGCTGTCCTCGACCCACCCGGCGCCGGTGTCGAGGGCCGCGAGGCGGACGCCGGACCGGGACGCGTACCGGAGCGCCGCCTCGAACCGTGCGCTCGACGCCTCCCACTCGAGGCCACCGCGCCATTGCCCGTGGGCCACGGTCGGGTTCTCGACCAGGAACATGTCGGCGGCGCGCTGCGCCGTGCCGCGGCTCAGCGGGCTCGGAGTCCGGTCCACGGGGCCCAGCACCTCGGTCACGCTGAACCCGTTCGCGAAGACCGCGAGCCCGAGGTCGTGCATGGCCCGGACGGCCGTCACCTGGGTCGCCCGGGTCACCCCGCCCTCGGGGCAGTCGTCGCCGCCGGGGCAGAGGTCCGCCTCGTCGAGGAAGATGCCGGTCACACCCGTCTCCGCCCAGAGGCCCACGCGCTCGAGGACCTGCTCGAGGCCCTGCGGGCGCCCGGCGTGGCTGCGCAGCGAGACGTAGCCCCAGACCTCCTGGTCCGCATGGTCCTCGCGGAGCCGGGCGATCAGTCGCACGGTGCCGTCGTGGCTCGGGTGGCCCGGCTCCTCGAGGCTGCCGGCGAGGACGACGTGGTCGAAGGGGGCGTAGGCGGCCGACGCGCAGGCCATCGTCGCCGGGAAGGGATCGGTGCAGTCCCGCACCACCCAGGGCCGGTACTGGTACGCGAACGCGATCCTGCCCGGGACGCGCACGGGACCACCAGGCCCCGGCGGCTGCACCCGCGGGTAGGTGACCGCGGGCAGGAACGGCCGGGGCAGCCAGTGCTCGCCGAGGCTCGCACCGATCCCGAGCTGGGACGGGTTGCGGCCGAGCAGCGGCAACGGCAGGCAGACGAGGGTTTCGCCGGATCTCGAGGACCAACGGTAGTCCCGCCCGCCGTCGGCCGGCTCCCAGTCCCAGTCCCGCGGCCGGCCCTCGTGGCGGAACAGCCGCCCCTCGGCGTCGATGCGGAGGTCCCAGCCGGCGCTGGACACGATCGAGCCGTACGTCCACGCCCCGGTGCCGGGATGGCTGTCGAGATCGAGGAGCACCTCGGGCGGCCCGGTGGCGGCGTCGGAGGTGACGCGGACGTGGACACGGTCGCTGCCGGCGACCGAGGTGACCATGCTGCCGTCCGCACGCGTGGAGACGGCGAAGAGCCCGGAGACCGGGCCTT
>JBOHEE010000374.1:0-2488 GCA_050700895.1 Nitriliruptorales bacterium
CCGCCGCGCCCCCTGCGGCCACGGTCGCGACCATGAGCCCGGTGACGCGCTGTGGCCACGCCGAGACGCCACGGGCGTGGACGCCGTGGTCCGCCGCCGCCAGCACCACGACCGGTGCCTCGGGGACGGGAGGCGGACAGCGACCACTGATCGCCGAGAGCCGGGCCCCGAGCTCCTCGAGCTCGCCGAGGCTGCCCGGCGGCTTGGCGAGCCGGGTGTGCCGCTCACGGGCCGCCGCTGCCGCCCGCTCGTCGGTTGCGTTGACCGCGCCGACGAGCTCCTCGACAGTCGGTTCCGTGCAGATCACGTGGGAACTCCTCCCAGGATGGTGCGGAGGGCGCTGACGA
This sequence comes from Nitriliruptorales bacterium, assembly GCA_050700895.1. Taxonomy (GTDB): domain Bacteria; phylum Actinomycetota; class Nitriliruptoria; order Nitriliruptorales; family JAHWKO01; genus JBOHEE01. The sequence continues at coordinate 348 of JBOHEE010000374.1, forward strand.
GGCGGGCGTTGGTGTCAGGATCGCGCACCGCGACGCGGACCGCCCGGGCGTCGAGTCCCGGGAACGTGTCGGCTCGGCGGGCGGCGAGGCCGTGGTCCAGCAGGCGGTCGCGCAGCCCCGGCTCGGGACCTCGGAGGAGCAGGAAGTTGGCGGCCGCGTCCCACACCTCCAGCCGGGGGATCGTGCGCAGCTCGGCGAGCAGGGCGTCCCGGTGTCGTGCGACCTCGTGGGCCCGCTCGCGCCGCTCGTCCTCGGCCCCGACGAGGAGCTCCAGCGCGGTGAGCGCGAGGTGGTTGCAGCTCCACGGCTGCCGTGCCGCGTCGAGACGGCTCACGAGCGGCGCCGGGCCGACGAGGTAGCCGACGCGCAGTCCGGCGAGCCCCCAGAGCTTCGTGAGGCTGCGCACGGCGACCACACCGGGCAGGTCCCGGCGGCCGGCGCACCCGCTCGCGTCGTCGAGGAACTCGGCGAAGGCCTCGTCCACGACGAGGGTCCGTCCCGGTCGCGCGAGCTCCTCCACCGTGGAGATGGGGTCGAGCACCCCGGTGGGGTTGTCGGGACGGCCGAGGACGACGAGATCCGCCTCGTCGGGAACCGCCGCCGCGTCGAGCCGCCACCCCTCGCTGGGGGAGCGGTGGACGCGCACCACCGGGACGCCGGCGGCTCGCAGCGCCGCTTCGGGCTCGGTGAACGACGGGTGCACGCACGCGGCGAGCCGCGGTCGGGCAGCGCGAGCGAGCAGCCAGAACGCCTCGGCGCCGCCGTTGACGACCAGGCACTCTCCAGGCGGTCGGCCGTGGCGGACCGCGGCGGCCGTCCTGGCGGGTCCGTCGTCCGGGTAGTCGGCGAGTTCGGTGACCTCGGCTGCGAGCCGCTCCGCCAGCCACGGCGGGGGGCCGGGCAGGACGTTGACCGCGAGGTCCACCGCGCCGTCAGGGACCTGGCGGTCGCCGTGGTCCCGCAGTGATGACGACACGCCGTCACCGGACTGCTCGCCGTCGTGACCCCCGAGCGCGAGGGCGCGACCGGCGACGACGAACAGCACCTCGTCCGCGGTCGCGGACAGGGCCCGGACCGCCAACCCGTGGAGGTCGACGTACGCCCGCGCACCGGGTCCGCCGGCGTGGACGCCGAGCCCGGGCTGACCGGCGATCACGAGCACCTCCCGGTCGTCGCTACGGGCTGCGGCGGCGAAGGAAGCCAGCAGCTCGAGCAGCTCCTGCTCAGCCTGCTCCCGGCGTGCCGGGTCCGGGACCGTATCCCCGACCGGGACCCCAGCCGCCCCGAGCCACTCCACGAGCCAGGTGTCGAGCGCGTCGACCAGCACGAACGCGCCGCTCCCGGCGTCGGCCAGCGCCCCGACGAGGTCGAACGTCTCAAGGGTGCGCCAGTGGGACGGCCGGTCGGCCCGGTGCCGGGCGACGCGCGCGGCGAACTCAGGGTCGCGCGCCACCGCTGGCGTCACGACGACCACCGGGCGGCCGCTTCCGGCGGCGCGGCGGGCGGCCAGCGACGACTTCCCGGACTTCTGCCCGCCGAGGACGAGCGTCAGGCGACCCATGTCACCCACCTCAGGGTCGGGCCGACCCGCGTTCCCTGTCGGTCGAGAGCGTCGACGGTCACACCAGCCCCGCCTGGACGAGCGCCGAGACCGTTGCCGCGACGGCGAGGTGGGCCACCTGGACACCGGCGCCGAACACGTCGCCGGTCACGCCGCCGATCCGGCGGCGTGCTCCGCGCCGCAGTGCGGCGATCGGGACCGCTGCGGCGACCAGGACAAGAGGCGCCCAGGGGCCGACGGTCGCGATCGCTGCGACGCCCACGGTCACGGCCGCGACCGCCGCACCGCCGCGTCCGACGACGCCGGCGCGTGCACCCAGGCCATCGTGGCGGGCCGGCGGCAGCCACGCGGCCAGCACGAGCGGGGCCGCCCGGCCTATGACGTGGCCGGCCACCACGACGCGGGACACTCCGGCGAGGTCGAGCGGGACGAGCAGCGCGGTCCGCAGGAGCAGGTCGGCGGCCACGGCGACCATCCCGTAGGTCCCCAGGCGGCTGTCGCGCATGATCGCGAGGCGCTGCTCGGGCGTGGTGCCGCCCCACAGCCCGTCGACCGCGTCGGCCAGCCCGTCCTCGTGGAC
>JBOHEE010000375.1:0-4721 GCA_050700895.1 Nitriliruptorales bacterium
AGAGAGAGGTGGGAGCGTGAAGGTCCATCCTTCCGTGAAGCGCATGTGCGACAACTGCAAGATCATCCGCCGCAAGGGGCGGGTCATGGTGATCTGCGCCAACCCGCGCCACAAGCAGCGCCAGGGCTGAGGAGGACGACGATGGCACGAATCGCCGGCACCGACCTCCCCCGCGACAAGCGGGTGGTCATCGCACTCACCTACATCTACGGCATCGGTCGGACCCGTGCCCAGGAGACCGTGGAGGCCTGCGGCCTCCCGCTGGAGCTGCGCGTCCGCGACATGGACGACGCCGCGGTGAACCGCATCCGCCAGCACATCGACGCGAACTACCGCGTCGAGGGCGACCTCCGCCGCGAGGTCGCGAACAACATCAAGCGCAAGATCGAGATCGGCAGCTACCAGGGCATCCGCCACCGCCTCGGCCTGCCGGTCCGCGGTCAGCGCACGCACACCAACGCCCGCACCCGCAAGGGCCCGCGCAAGGCCGTGGGCGGCATCCGCAAGCCGGCGCGCAAGCTCTGAGGAGGACGTCCATGGCACAGCAGAAGAAGGGCCGGGCGAAGAAGCGCGAGCGCAAGAACGTGGCTCATGCCATCGTGCACATCAAGTCCAGCTTCAACAACACGATCATCACCTTCACCGACCCCCAGGGCAACGTCATCGCCTGGAGCTCGGGCGGCAACGCCGGCTTCAAGGGCAGCCGCAAGTCGACCCCCTTCGCTGCGCAGCTCGCGGCCGAGCAGGCCTGCAAGACCGCGTTCGACAACGGCGTCCGCAAGGCCGACGTCTACGTGAAGGGCCCCGGCTCGGGCCGCGAGACGGCCATCCGCACCCTCGCCGCCATGGGCATCGAGGTGGTGGGGATCAAGGACGTCACCCCCGTCCCGCACAACGGCTGCCGGCCGCCCAAGCGGCGCCGCGTCTGACCAGTGGCGTCTACCGCTCCGCTGCTTGAGACGCCAGACAAGGCGTCTACCGCTCCGCTGCTTGAGTCGCTCAGGAGAGCACAGATGACCAGCACAGATACCAAGGCCCGATAGATGGCTCGATACACAGGACCGGACTGCAAGCTCTGCCGCCGCGAGCGGCAGAAGCTCTACCTCAAGGGCACGAAGTGCGACTCGCCGAAGTGCCCGGTCGAGCTGCGCCCGTACCCGCCGGGCGAGCACGGCCGCGGCCGCATCCGCGAGAGCGAGTACCTCTTCCAGCTCCGCGAGAAGCAGAAGGCGCGCCGCATCTACGGCGTGCTCGAGCGCCAGTTCCGCAACTACTACGAGACCGCGACCCGCATGGGCGGGATGACGGGCGAGAACCTCCTGCGGCTCCTGGAGCTCCGCCTCGACAACGTCGTCTACCGCGGCGGGCTCGCACGGTCGCGTGACGAGGCGCGCCAGCTCGTCCGCCACAAGCACGTGGCGGTGAACGGTCGCACGACCAACATCCCGAGCTACCGCGTCCGTCCGGGCGACATCGTCGAGATCCGCGAGTCCGGCACGTCGATCCAGCCGGTGGTCGGCGCGCTCGAGATCTTCGGGCGGCACCCGGTGCCGGACTGGCTCACCACCGACACGGACAACCGGCGCATCACCGTGAACGCCGCGCCGGAGCGGCGCATGATCGACGTGCCGGTCCAGGAACAGCTGATCGTCGAGCTCTACAGCAAGTAGAGGGTCTGCGCCGATGGGGAGGTTCGATCAGGGAGCGTGGTCCAGGTGGATGCATCGCAAGGCGCGGCGAGGGTGCATGGCCGGAGGCCATGCAACCGAGCCGCAACGCAGCGAGGCGCCGCCTGGGCCGCGCGAGCCGAACAGCCCCCATCGGCTCAGGCCCTGAGAAGTGTTCGCGCCGCCCGGCGCCCGCCGGGTGGCCCGGGGCGTGGCCCAGGACACCACGGCCCGGTACCGGCGCCGTCTCCGACGGACCTGGGATCGAGGGAGACGGCGAGCGCGTGATCGCGCGCCGAACGAGGAGAGATGAGAAACATGTCCGACTGGGATCTCTACGCACAGGGCGATGGCGAGTTCTCGCTCGGCGAGACCGCCGGCGGCTCGCCGTTCATCGCCTACCGACCGAACCTCCAGGAAGAGGTGATCGAGGAGGGCAGCCGGTCGCGCTTCACGATCGAGCCGCTGGAGCCGGGCTTCGGCTACACGCTCGGCAACTCGCTGCGGCGGACGCTGCTCAGCTCGATCCCGGGCGCCGGCGTCGTCTCGCTCCGCTTCACGTCCGCGGATTCCGCATCAGGTGACGGCGGCACCGTTCTCCACGAGTTCGACGCCATCGAGGGTGTCAAGGAGGACGTCACCGACATCATCCTCAACATCAAGGACCTCGTCGTCCGTTCGGAGGCGGACGAGCCGATCGAGATCTTCCTCGGTGGCGACGGTCCCGGCGTCCTCACGGCGGAGAACATCTACGCCCCGACGCAGGTCGAGGTCGTGAACGAGGACCTCCACATCGCGACCCTGAACAAGCAGGGCCACCTCGAGATGTACCTGACAGTCGAGCGGGGCCGCGGCTACCGCACGTCGGAGGAGAACAAGCGCGGCAACGAGCCCATCGGCGTCGTCGCGATCGACACCGTGTTCAGCCCGGTCCGTCGGGTCTCGTACAGGGTGGAGTCGACCCGCGTCGAGCAGATGACGAACTACGACCGCCTCGTCCTCGACGTCGAGACGAACGGCGCGGTCACACCGGCCCAGGCTCTGTCGTCGGCCGGCGAGACCCTGAAGGTCCTCTTCGAGCAGTTCGCCGCGTTCGAGCCGAGCGGCCCCGGTGGCATCGTCGTGTCGCCGGAGGAGGCCTTCGAGGCCATCTCGCCCGACCTCATGATGCCGATCGAGGACCTCGACCTGTCGGTTCGGTCCTACAACTGCCTGAAGCGCGACGGGATCGCGACGGTCGGTGAGCTCGTCTCGAAGACCGAGGAGGATCTGCTCGAGATCCGCAACTTCGGCTCGAAGTCGGTCGAAGAGGTCGAGGAGAGGCTCACCGAGCTCGGACTCCAGCTCGCGGAGTGAGGGCCGGCCGGCGGGGTCGCTCCCAGGGGCTCCACCCCGCAGCTGCAGTCGCCCCCAGGACCGACCCCGCCGTCCGACCGCAAACGATCTGACAGCATTCGCCGAGCTCGGCGGAAGGAGCAGAAATGCCGCAGCCAACGCGCGGGCCGCGCCTGGGAGCGGGGCCGGAGCACCAGAAGCTGCTGCTCGCCAACCAGGCGTCGGCGCTGTTCCGCCACGGCCGCATCAGGACGACGCAGTCGAAGGCGAAGCAGCTGCGTCCCTATGCCGAGCGGCTCATCACGAAGGCGAAGCGGGGCGACACGCACGCCCGGCGTCAGGTCCTGAGCAAGCTGCGCGACCGCGACGTCGTGGCGTGGCTCTTCGAGGAGGTCGCACCGCGGTTCGCGGACCGCAACGGCGGCTACACGCGCATCGTCAAGCTCGCCCCGCGTCAGGGCGACAACGCGCCGATGGCTCTCATCGAGCTCGTCGACCAGGCGGAGGTGTCGGGCGACGAGGCGATCGAGGAGGCGAAGCGCCAGCGCAGCAAGGGCCTGTTCGGCCGCCTGCGCCGCGGGCGGGAGGTGCCGTCCGAGCAGTTCGCCGAGGACTTCGAGGAGCCCGAGGAAGACGAGGAAGTCTTCGAGGTGCCCGAGGAGGCAGCCGCGGCCGAGGACGAGCCGGAGGAGGACACCGGGCCCGAGCCGGAGGTCGACGAGTCCGAGGCGGTCTCGGACGTCGGGCCGCCCGTCGAACCCGGCGAGGACCCGCAGATCGCCGACCAGGACCGCGACACCCGCCCCGACGCTGGCCAGTCCGCCGGCGGAGGCGACCCCACGAAGTCTTAGTTAGGAGGCTGGTGTCCACCTCTGGCGCACGCCTGGGCGGCCCAGATCGCCCCTGGCTGCGCTGCGGACTCGCTTGCGCAGCGCTGCTGCGCGGCGCTCGCCGCGCCTTGCCAGATGACGATCTGTTCTCGCCCATGCGCACGCCACGGTGAACACCACCCTCCTTGACGCGTCCGTGCGGCTGCGGATCGACCTCGCCTACGACGGGACGCCTTTCCGCGGGTTCGCGCGGCAGCCCGGCGACCTTCCCACCGTGCAGGGCGCCCTCGAGGGCGCCCTGTCGCGTCTCCTGGGCCAGGAGGCGGTCACGACCGGGGCGGGCAGGACCGACCGGGGGGGCCACGCCTCGGCACAGGTCGTCCACGTCGACGTCGACGCGGGCGTCGAGCGCGCGGCCCGCCTGCTCGGCGACCTCGACGATCTCCGCCGGCGTCTGGACCGACTCGTCGGCGACGCCATCACCGTGTGGGCGGTCCGGGCCGTCTCCGACGACTTCGACGCGCGCTTCTCGGCGACGGAGCGGCGCTACCGCTACCGGCTGAGCGACGCTCCTGACTTGCATCCCCTGGACCGCTTCGCGGTCTGGCACGTCGGCGAGCCGCTCTCGGTCGGACGCATGCGCGCCGCCGCCCGCCACCTCCTCGGCGAGCACGACTTCACCTCGCTCTGTCGGGCGGTCCCGGGACGGACGAACGTGCGACGCGTCGACGAGGTCACCCTCGCGCGACGTGACGCGGAGATCCACGTCCGGGTCCGCGGACCCGCGTTCTGCCATCAGCAGGTCCGTTCGATGGTGGGCGTGCTCGTCGAGGTCGGCCGCGGCCGTCGCGACGCGGCGTGGGCGGCCGCGGTTCTCGCGGCCCGCGAC
>JBOHEE010000376.1:0-2833 GCA_050700895.1 Nitriliruptorales bacterium
GCACACGCTTGCGCACGGTGCGGAGGATCCTGTGGGCGGCGGTCGCGGTCGTGGTCGTGGCGACGACCTTGGCGTGGTGGGCGGGGGGAGCGCCGACCACGTCGACCGAGCGGCTCGCGAGCGGGCCCGCAGGCCCCGCCCCGGACTTCCGGCTCGAGGACCTCCGCGACCCACAGGCGACCGTCTCGCTCGCCGACTACTCGGGGAGACCCGTCGTCGTGAACTTCTGGGCCTCGTGGTGCCCGCCGTGCCGCAAGGAGATGCCTGCCCTCGAAGCCGCCTACCGGAAGGTGAAGGGGCGCGTCGCGTTCGTCGGCGTCAACCATCAGGACGCCCGTGACGACGCGCTCGCGCTCCTCGACGACGCCGGTGTGACCTACCGCTCCGGATACGACCCGAACGGGAACGTCGCGCCCGAGTACGGGCTGTTCGGGATGCCAACCACGGTGTTCGTGTCGGCGGACGGCGAGATCCTGGAGCGCATCACGGGCGCGATGACCGAGGACAGGCTGCTCGAGACGATCGAGAGCGTCTTCGACGTGAGGGCGTCGTAGCTCACCGGGCGCGGCGTGAACCCGAGCGGCGGGCGGCCATCGGGATCCACCCGCGCTCGACGCATCGAGCAGCTCCAGGGAATGTCATCCGCTCAGGTCGCCTGCCCGCCGAGAACCGAGAGGGAGCGCCGAGAAGCGAGAGGGAGCACTACGACGACGGCTCCGGATCGCGCAGCTCGACTTTGGCGCGGAGACGCGCGATCTCCTCGCGGAGCTCGGCGACCTCCGCGTCACGGGGCCGCGGACCGGTGGCATCTGCGCGGGCGGCGTGCGTCTTCTTGGCGCCCCCGCTCATCATTCGCATGCACAGGAACATCCCGCCGACGCAGATCGCCGCGGGGAACAGGCCAACGAGTAGGGCTTCCATCGGGGGCTCCTTTCGAACTCCTACAACCTGTAGCATAGCGAGCGGCGACGGAAGTGCTCAGCGAGTCGACGTCCGATCGAAGATGCCGAACGACCATCCCGCGACGCCGGCCAGGACCAAGCCGAGCATGAGGTACAGGGGGCTCGGGGCCCCCGGCAGCAGTTCGACCTCGAAATGGCCCGCGTAGTCGAGCACGAACACGATCAGCGCCAGCGCGAGGAACGCGCCGCCCATCAGCTTGTGCGAGCCGGGTCGCATCCGGACGACCGGCGGTGTATAGCGGCCCGTCCCCGGCGCAGTGCTCGTCTGGCGCTGGACCTGACGACGCGATCGGGATGTCGACTTGCGCTGCTTCCTGCGTCGCGGTCGAGACTTCGGCGACATGAACCCTCCCCCTTGAACGGGCCAAGCTACTACGCGTCGTAGCAGTACCGCCGACCTGCGCAAACGGTCCTCACCGGCCAGTCAGCATCCAGCCCGCCGGCGCAGCACGTCAGAGGCGGGGCCATCAAGCCCCCTGCGAGCTGCGCGCCGGAAGCCGGCTGGCGTACCACAACCCGACGCCAGCCTCGGCGAGGGCGAGGACGCGGACGAGGCCCGGCCGGCGGGCGAAGCACTCGAGCGTGCGGCGCCAAGGCTCGGGCCCCCGCTCCCAACGCCTGACGTGCCGGGCCGGGATCACGGCACCGAGAACGCCGTCGCCGATCAGGACCATCGCCAGCAGCTCGTTCAGCTGTGTCATCGAGTCTCCAAACCGAACCTCACGTAGCAGCTGGTCGATACCTGTCGGTCCTGTCCCGTGACGCCGCTCGCGGCACGGTGCGGACACCTGCTCCCGCTCTGCGCCGCGATCAATCGGGTTGGTACCACCAGCGTTCACGACTCGGCGCACCTCGGGACCCATCGCTGCCGGGATGGGGACAGACCCTCTTCGGGCGACGCCAAGCTACTACAGTTAGTAGCAGTACGGCGCCGGCGTTGGCGGTGTTCCTCACTCGTTCGCGCTCTCCACCTCGACCGTGTGATAGCCGGTGGCGCCGTCCGGTATCGGCCGGCGAACGCGAGCCGTCTGAGCTTCGCCGGCGAGGTCGGTGGCACGGACCCGGAGCAGATGGCGGCCGGGCGTCGCGTCCCAGCGGTACACCCACTGTCGCCAGCTGCTTTCCGAGAGCGGGTCCGCGAGCCGCGCCTCGGCCCAGGCGCCGTCGTCGACCTGGACCTGGACGCGGCCGATGCCCGCGCGGCCCCACGCGACCCCGGCGACGGGCGTGCGTCCGGGGCGGAGGCGTTGACCGGAGCGCGGGACGTCGATGCGCGACTGCGTCTGGACCGGTCCGAGCTTCGCCCAACCGCGCCGCGCCCAATAGGCGTCGAACTCTTCGAGGCTGGTCAGCTCGAGCTCTATGAGCCACTTGGTCGCCGAGACATAGCCGTAGAGACCGGCGACGACCAGCCGTGCCGGGAACCCGTGCGGTATCGGGAGTGGTTCCCCGTTCATCCCCACCGCCACGAGCGCCGGGCGCCCGTCGAGCGCCACCTCGGTGGGGAAGCCGGTCGTGAACCCGTCGACGGAGCGGCCTACCACCTGCGTCGCGCCCTCGCGCACTCCGGCGCGTTCAAGCAGATCACGCAGCGGGACGCCGAGCCAGCGCGCCGTACCCACCAGGGGTCCCCCGACCTCGTTGGAGACGCACGTCAGGAGCACGTACTCCTCGACCATGGGCATCGCCAGCAGCTCGTCGAACGACAGCGCGTAGGGCCGGTCGACCATGCCGCCGACCCGGAGCTCCCAGCCCTCGGGACCAACCTGCGGGATCTCCAAGGCCGTGTCCACCCGGTAGAAGCGGTCGTTGCTCGTGACCAAGGGTGTGAGGCGCCGGACGTCGAGCGCGGCACCGGCAGGCGGGCTGCC
>JBOHEE010000377.1:0-9264 GCA_050700895.1 Nitriliruptorales bacterium
GGCGTGCTCGGCGGGGTCGTCGCGGCGCTCCTGCGGGAGGCTGCGGAGGCGGGACGGCTTCCCATCCGCTTCTGTGTCGTCGGGATGGGCAAGCTCGGCGGCGAGGAGTTGAACTACGTCTCCGACGTCGACGTCGTCTTCGTCCACGCGCCCGGCGACGGCGGCGACGAGGCCGGGGCACGCGAGGAGGCTCGACGTGTCTGCGTCGCCCTGCTCCAGATCCTGAACGCCTCGACGACGATGGGCCGGGCGTACGAGATCGACCCCACCCTCCGTCCGGAGGGCCGCGACGGGCTCCTCTCGCGCACCCCGGAGAGCTTCAGCGCGTACTGGGAGCGCTGGGCGGAGACCTGGGAGTTCCAGGCGATGCTGAAGGCGCGTCCGGTCTGCGGCGATCTCGCGCTCGGGGAGGAGTTCCTCCGTCGCGCGGAGCCCTTCGTCTTCCCCGACCGGCTCGACCCGGCGGTGGTCGCCGAGATCCGCGCGATGAAGGGACGGGTAGAGGAGAAGGCGGAGGTCGTCCGAGAGGGGGAGCGCCAGCTCAAGCTCGGTCCGGGCGGCATCCGCGACATCGAGTTCGCCGTGCAGCTCCTCCAGCTCGTGCATGGCCGGGCGGACCGGACGCTCCGCGAGCGCGGGACCTTGCCCGCGCTCGCCGCTCTCGCGGCGGGCGGCTACGTCGCCGAGGAGGACGCGGAGGAGTTCGCCGCGACCTACCGGACCCTGCGGGACGTCGAGCACCGCCTCCAGCTCGCCAGGGAGCGCCGGACCCACACCCTGCCCGACGACCCCGGTCGGCTGGAGCGGCTGGCACGGAGCCTCGGCTACGAGCCCGCCGGCGAGGTCCCGGCCCGCGAGCCCTTCCTCCGCCACCTCCGCGCGGTCCAGGGGCGGGTCCGCGACCTGCATGCGAAGCTCTTCTACCGCCCGCTCCTCGAGGTCCACGCCGCCGTGCCGGCGAGCGACGCGGAGCTCGTCGGCGGAGAGCCCGCCGGAGGCCTCGAGGAGCAGGCCGCCCTCACCCGCGTCCAGGCGCTCGGCTTCCACGACGGACGTGCCGTGCTCCGCGACGTCGGCGCCCTCACCGGCGGCCTGACCCGGCGGGCCGCCGTCCTCCGGGGCGTGCTCCCTGCCTTCCTCCACGGCCTCATGGACACCCCGGACCCCGACGGCGGCCTGCGCGCGCTGCGCGACCTCGTGGAGAGCCAGCAGGACGACACCGCGCTCATCGCCGCCCTGCGCGACCAGCCCCCGACCGTGCCGCTGCTCGCCCGCATGCTCGGCACGAGCCGGGTCGTGGCCGAGCTCCTCGCGAGCGTGCCCCAGGGTGTCGGCTGGATCACCGACCCCGACGCCCGCGAGGCCCCGCGCACCGCCGACGAGCTGATCCGCGCCGCGCTCGGGCTCCTCGGCTGGCAGGACGGGCTCGTGGCCCGGGAAGGGGCGCTGCGGCGCTTCAAGCGGCGGGAGCTCGTACGGGTCGTCGTCCGCGACCTCGCGGGAACCGCCGACGTCGCAAGCGTCGCGGTCGAGCTCGCCGCACTCGGCGACGCGTGCCTCGAGGCCGGCCTGACGGCGGTCCTCGACGAGGTCGACCCGGACCGGGACGGCCCGGCGCGGATCGCGGTCGTCGCACTCGGCAAGCTCGGCGGGCGCGAGCTCCACTACGTCTCCGACCTCGACGTCGTCTTCGTCCACGAGACCGTCGACGGCGCCGCCGAGGACGTGGCCGCCCGCTTCGCGATCGAGGTCGCCGAGCGCGTTCTCCAGTCGCTCTCGGGGGTCACGGCCGAGGGGACCGCCTTCGAGGTCGATCCCGAGCTGCGCCCTGAGGGCCGGTCCGGGCCGCTGTCACGCTCGCTGGGCTCGTGCCGGACGTACTACGACCGCTGGGCGGAGACCTGGGAGCGGTTCGCCCTCCTGAAGGCGCGGCACGTCGCCGGGGACGTCGACCTCGGCAGGGGCTTCGTCGCGCTCGCCCGGGAGCATGCCTACCCCGGGGGCACGGACGACGCCGGCGCGACCGAGCTACGCCGCATGAAGGCGCGGATCGAGCGCGAGCGCGTCCCCCAGCGGGTGGACGCGAGGCGCCACCTGAAGCTCGGCCCTGGCGGGCTGACCGACGTCGAGTGGACCGTCCAGCTCCTCCAGCGCCTCCACGGGCATCGGGAGCCGCTCGCACGCACGACCTCGACGCTCACGGCGATCGACGGGCTCCACGACGCCGGCATCCTCGACGGCCGCGACGCCGGCTGGCTGCGCGACGGCTACCGGCTGCTCGCGCGAGCGCGGAACCGCCTCTACCTGCTGCGCCGGCGCGACGTCGACGTGCTGCCGTCGTCGGACGAGGAGCTCGAGCGGCTCGCCCGCAGCCTCGACTACGGCCGCGGCGGCAGGCAGGCCTTCGAGGCCGACTACCTCCGTGCGATCCGGCGGATCCGTCAGGTGACCGAGCGCCTCTTCTACGGCACGTGACGTCCAGTCGGGGGACTGCGTCTCGCGCATCCGCGAGAGACTTGCGTGGATGCGCTCCTCTTCTTGAGTCCCCCGAACCCCCTCTAGTAACTCCCGTAGTGGTTGAAACGGGACATCCCCCCGGGGGATGTTCAGGCTTGGTGTCCCAACCACCGGGGAGGATGGCCCATGGAGAACCGTACAGAACTGTCCCGCGGCGATGTTCGTCGCAACGACCGTCGGCAGCGCCTGCGCGAGGTGGTCTCGCGCGCCCGGGCGATCTGCGGGATCGACCTTGCCGACGAGGTCCAAGAGCTGGTCGTGACCGATCATGACGGCGCGGTGCTGGCCCGGCGCGGGTTGAGCAGGACGCGGGCGTGGCAGCTGGGTCCGGCGCTGGGCTGGGCCCGCCAGCAGAGCCAGTCCGCCGGGTTCGATGATGTGGTCGTGGCCTGTGAGCCCACCGGTCACCGGTGGCGGGTGGTGGCCGAGCAGTGCGATGAGCTCGGGCTGGATCTGGTGTGCGTACAGCCGTTGCTGGTGCATCGGGAACGTGAACGCGAGGACTACACCCGTGACCGCTCGGATCGGCGTGACGCGGTGCTGATCGCGGACCTGACCAGCCAGCTGCGCTGCTACATCCCCGAACGCACCGATCAGACCTACGCTCGGCTACGTCATCTCGGGGCACGTCGTCAGGAGCTGGTCACCCGCACGGGCGGGTGCCGGCAGCAGTTGGGCGCGCTGGCTGAGTGCGCCTGGCCCGCGGTGCTCGAGGCGGCGGCCACGCCGCTGGACTCGACCACTTGGCAGGCTGCCCTGCAGGTCGTCCTCGACCGTGTCGAAGACGGTGACCTGGCCGGGCTGCGCGGCCGGATGCGATGGAGCCGTTTCCAGGCTGCGGTCCGCCGTGCGGTGGCCGATCTGGACGGCCACCGGGTGTGCTGGCGCATCGCCCGCAAGGTCTACGACGCCCTGGGAGACGACACCGGGGTTCCCAGCCAACGTGTCGGCGTGCTGGAACGCCTCACGCTGATCTGCGCCGACTGGCACCACACCCGCCGGCTGATCGTCGACGTCGAAGCCCGCATGGTCGCCGTGCTCGACGACCTCGAACTCACCGACCTGGTCACCAGCATCGATGGGCTCTCCGCCGTCGGCGCGGCCACGATCCTGGCCGAGACCGGCGACCTGACCCGCTATGGCTCCGCCCGAGCCGTGGTCAAGCACGCCGGGCTGTGCCCCCGCGACAACCGTTCCGGCAAGTTCGCCGGCACCACCAGCATCTCGGGTCGTGGCCGCCCCGCGTTGCGGCTGGCCGCCTGGCGCGCCGTGTGGGGAGCCCTGCCCAACAACGTCGTGCTCGCCGCCCGCCACGAACACCTCACTAACCGCAAGCACAACCGGCTCACCGGCAACCAGGCCCGCGCCGCGGTCGCCGGATCGCTGCTGCGCCAGCTGCACGCCGTGGTCACCCGCCGTGAACCCTGGAACCCTGAGATCGCCGCTGGCCGGCATGCGGCCAAGGAGGTGCTGCCTGCCGCCGCATGACCGGTCGGTGGACCGGGCGGGGCAAGCTCGAACGGCCCCCTTGAGGACCACCTCGTGGCTGAGCATGAGCAGCCCCGCCCGTCTCACCAAGCTCGATCGAGGGATGTCGGGAACAACCCGCTTGCAAGCTAGGTAGAGCCGAGACGGGCACACGGGCTACCCGCCCCCCACCGACCACACCACCAACGAGAGATCCCGCCCACGGACGGGCCACCCCGTCCCGCCCACAACCCCTCATGACCCGCCAGACACCGACCTTGACAAGCCCCCCTTGGGATGCTCAGCCCATGCGCGAGCGGATCTCCTGGTCGTCGACGCAGAGCGTCGCGTAGGGAATCGCCTCGAGCCGGGCGTCGCCGATCGGCTCCCCGCAGGCCTCGCACACCCCGTAGGCGCCCTCGTCCATGCGGGCCAGCGCGGCGTCGATCTTGCGCATGAGCCCCTTGGCGTTCGAGGCCAGGGTGACGGCCTGCTCGCGCTCGACGATCGCAAAGCCGGCGTCGGCGAGGTCGGCCCCGAGGTCCTCCTTCCACCTCCCGAGGTCGCTCGTCTCGTGGAGCTCGCCGAGCTCGTCGACGAGGCGCTCGCGCTCTGCGACGAGCTTCACCTTGAAGCTCGAGACCGCCCCGGTGTCGAGTCCCGCATCTGCTGTGGTGCTCACGTCTGCCCCCGTCGTCGGCTCCGATGTCAGCACTGCATGCCGGCTGACGCCGGCACCCCTGGGGATGAGAACCGCTCGCGCACACAACAGCTTGTGGTCGCGACGCCATTCACGTGTCAGGGAGGTGAGGGTGGCGTGTGCGCACGTCGTGCGGGGTCCGTGAGGTACGGCCCGACGGCCACCTACCGGGCCACCCGTCCCGCGCGGGACGGCGAACGGGCGCAGCTGTCCGTACCCGTCACGACTGGAGGGTGGCGGCGTCTCGTAGGCTGAGAGCGGTCGTCCGAGGGGGACTCCACTGGTCGCATGGCGCGAGGGCTGCGTCGCCGGCGGGGACACGCGCTTCTTCGTCCGGGTGTTCGGCGAGGGGCCCGACCTCGCCGTCCTCCTCCACGGCTGGCCCGAGACGGGGCTGGCCTGGAGGGAGGTCGCGCCACTGCTCGCCGAAGCGGGCTGGCGGGTCGCCTGTCCCGACCTCAAGGGGTTCGGACGGACGACGTCGGGCGACCGCAGCTTCACCCCGCGGCGCCTCGCCGACGAGATGAGTCGTCTCATCCGGGGGCTGCACGTGCGCAAGGCGGCGGTCGTCGGCCACGACTGGGGCGGCGCGGTGGCGCTCGCGACCGCCTTCCGCCATCCGGGCCGGGTCCGCGGGCTGGTGCTCTCCAACAGCCCGTACCGCAACGTCGACCTCCGCCGGGCGTGGCACATCCCGCTGCTGAACCTGCCGGTCCTCCCCGAGGCGGCGGCGTGGCTCGCACCGCGGGTCCTCGTCGCCCTCGCGATCCGGGTCGCGGCGGAGGCCGGGGACGCCTTCCCCGCCGACGTCCGTGCCGAGTACGCCCGCGGCATCAAGGCCGGCCGCTGGCTCGGCTACTGCCGGACCCTGCCGCGTCGCGCCGCCTCGGAGTGGGTCCGTGGCCGGCTCCGTCGCGCCCTCCCGGTCGTCTCCGACCCGCAACCGCCCCACCGGCTTCGCGTCCCCGCGTCGGTCGTGTGGGGGATGCGCGATCCCGTCCTCCCGCCGGAGCTCGGCCGGCGGGCCGCGGACGACCTCGACGCCAGCTTCGTCCCGATCGACGGGGCGGGCCACTTCCCCCACGAGGAGGACCCGGAAGCCTTCGCCCGCGGGGTGCTCGATCTCATCGGCCCGGCCGCGGGCGAGGAGGAGCTCGCGGGCGCGTAGCGGCCGTTCCTGTTCGGACCCCCGGCTAGCGTGCCGCCATCTCGCGAGGAGGTTCGCCGTGGCCTGGATCGAGGTCGCCAGCGACGAGGAGTGGGGCGGGGGTGAACTCGCCGAGCTCCACCCCAAGGTCGTCGACCGCAGCTACGACCGTGTCGACCACATCATGCAGATCCACTCCCTCGATCCCGGCAGCCTCCGGGCGCACCACGACCTCTACGCGCAGGCGATGCGCGGCACCGCGTCCTTCCGGAAGGTCGACCGCGAGCTGATCGCGCTCGTCGTCTCCCAGCTCAACGACTGCCACTACTGAGTGCGCCACCATCGCCGCGGTCTGCGGCGGCTCCTGAAGGACGACGAGCTCCTCGCCCGCGTCGAGGATGACTTCGAGACCGCCGGGCTCGACGACCGGCGCCTCGCGATCCTCCGGTTCTCCCGGCTCCTCACCGAGCGTCCCGCGCGGACGTCGGCCGCCGACGTCGACCGTCTCCGCGAGGTGGGGTTCGACGACCGCGACATCCTCCACATCGTCGAGGTCGTCGCCTACTACGCGTACGCGAACCGGATCGCCGACGGGCTCGGCATCGAGCTCGAGCCCTGGATCCCCGACGACGACTGACGTCAGCCCCCGAGCTCGCGCTCGACCCTGACCCAGTGGCAGCGTGCCGGACTGCTCCGGACATCCGCCTCCCGCAGGAGCCGCCGCGCCCGGGTGCGGCTCAGGTTCACGGCGTGCCACGGCGCCGGCTCAAGGAGGCGTGCGGCGTCGTCCCAGAGGATGCACGCCCGCGGGCCGGGCGGGAGCGCCACGAGCGCCGGTACCGCGTCCGCGCTGAGGGTGTCGAGGTAGTGGAGGTCGATCTCCCCGGTGGCCTCGAAGCGGCGGACGTTGTGCTCCGCGACGAGGGCGTCCGGTCGGATCGCGGTGAAGGCGAGGACGGCGACCGCGGTCACGACGAACGCGGCCCGCGCGAGCCATCGCGCCGTCCCGAGCGCGCCGGCGACGAGGACGAGCGCGATGAGCCCCGCCATCCAGAGCAGGATCGCGTGGGCGAGCATCCGCGCCCGTGTGAAGCCGAACGCCTCCTCGTACAGCCCGAGGCGGCGCATCGCCGAGGCGAGGACGACGAGCGTCAGCAGGCACACCACCCCGAGCAGGAGGCGGAGGACGAGTCGATCGCGCCCTTCGTCCGCAGCCGACCAGCGCACCGCGCCGGCGATGACGGCGAAGGTCAGCCCCGCTGCCACGAGGAGTTGGAAGAAGCCCCCCCGCGCGTACGCCGCGTACGTGAGTCCCGTGGTCTCCAGGACGTGCGTGTGGCCACCGAAGAGGACCGTGAGCTGGACCGCCACGAACGCGACGAAGAGGAGATCGAGCGCTCCCAGCGCCGTCAGCCACTCCACCTTGCCGAGCCGGCTTCGGGGCGGCGCGGTCGGCGCGTCTGCCGCGCGTCCGGGGGCGATCGCGAGGGCGGCGGCGCCGAGTGCGGTGAACCCTGCGACGACGACGCGGGCGGGTAGGAGCCCGAGGTCCCAGTCCGGGACGAGGTAGCGGTCGGTGAGGTCCGCGAACGCGCGGTCCGCGGAGACGAAGAGCGTGCCGAACACCACCACGAGGATCGCCGCGAGCGCAGCGCCACGCAGCGCCGGCGCGGCTCGGCGCAGACCGTCCCTCCCGACTCGTCGTCCGATGCCGGCTGTCAGGCCGCGTCCCCCCTCCCACACCGAACGCAGAGGCGAGAGCAGTCCGCGGACGAGCCCGGCCCAGGTCGTCGGCTGTGTGACCGATGCCGCCGCGCAGCCGGCAGCTGCGAGGAGGGCGAGGGCGACCGACCACTCTGCCGCGCTCAGGAGCGCCGTGGCCGCCAGGGCGACGGCGAGCGCGCCGGTTGCCAGGGTCCACGGATCGTGTGGGCGCGGGCGCTGCCATTCGACCGCGAGTCCGATGGCGACGGACGACAGCGTGACACCCAGGCCGACCGGATTGTCGACGACGAGCGCGCCGGTGATCACTCCGGCCGCGACCAGTGCCCACGGGGCTTGCAGCATCCCAACCTGGCCGTCCGTGCCGTCGTTCATCGGTCGCCGGTGGGCAGGTCGACGACCATGCGGCAGCCATGCGGGTCGCGGTTCTCCACCCGGATCTCGCCTCCGTGGAGATCCACGATCCAGCGAACGATCGCGAGGCCGAGCCCGGTCCCGCCCTCGTTGCCGGAGCGGGCGGCATCGGAGCGGTAGAAGCGCTCGAAGATCCGCAGCGCCTCGCCCTCCGGGATGCCCGGACCCTCGTCGGTCACCGTGATGCGCGTGCTGCCGTCCACCGCCTGCGCGGTGATCCCGACCCGGCCGCGGGCGGGGGAGTGGCGGACCGCGTTCTCGACCAGGTTCGCGACCACCTGGTGGATGCGCTCGGCGTCCCCGCGTGCGGTGAGTGTCTCCGGCTCGACGCGGACGGACAGGTCGAGCTGGTTGTCGCCGAGCCGCGCCTCGCGGGCGACGACTTCGAGCACCGACCGGACCGGGAAGGAACGGATGTCGAGCGGCACCGTGCCAGACTCGAGCCGCGACAGGTCGAGGAGCTGTTCGACGAGACGCCCCAGCCGGTCGAGCTGCGCGAGCATCGTCGCGAAGGTCTCCTCGCTCGGCTCCTGGACCCCGTCGGCGAGGTTCTCGAGCAGCGCACGGAGGGCGCCGATCGGCGTCCGGAGCTCGTGCGACACGTTCGCGACGAGGTCGCGGCGCATCCGGTCGACGGCGGCGAGCTCCTCGGACATCGTGTTGAACGCCCGGGCGAGGTCGCCTACCTCGTCGCGCGACGTCGCGGTCACGCGACGGTCGTGGTCGCCTGCGGCCATGGCGGTCGCCGCACGCGCCATCTCCCGCAGGGGGAAGGTCATCCCGCGGGCGAGGACCTGGACCATGCCGAGGCCGAGGACGATCGCGACGACCGTGACGACGGGGGCTGGCCAGCCGCGATCGTGGCCGATCGCGATCGCGATCCACGTGACCGTGATCGCGGCGACGATCACCGCACCGAGTTTCAGCTTGATCGAGGGGACCCGGTCGAGCGGGCGCAGCCGTCGCCGGGGCTCGCGGGTCACGCGCCGGGGCAGACCGAGGTCGAGCGGCTCTCCGTCGGTCTGCGGGCGCAGCCGTCGCCGGGGCTCGCGGGTCACGCGCCGGCCTCCGCCGCGTACCCGACACCGTGGACCGTGCGGATCACGGCGTCCCCGAGCTTTCGCCGCAGGGCGACGACGTGCGAGTCGACCGTCCGCGCGCCGGTCCCGTCGGGATAGCCCCAAACCTGGACGAGGAGCTGCTCGCGGCTGAACACCATCCCCGGCCGCCGTGCCAGGTGGTGGAGGAGGTCGAACTCGAGCGGTGTCAGGTGGACCTCCTCGCCGTACCGCCAGAC
>JBOHEE010000378.1:0-10005 GCA_050700895.1 Nitriliruptorales bacterium
GGGCACGGTCGCCGCCTTCCTCTGCCGTCGTCGGCGGCGGCAGGGGGGAGACGCTGTCCTCGAGGCCCAGCCCGGCCTCGTGGAGCCGCCGCAGGATCTCGGCGTGGCTCCGCAGGAGCCCCGCGACGAGCAGCGAGAGCACGGCGACGGCGAGGACGAGCAGCGTCAGCAGGAGCGTCACGCGAGTGCCTCCCCTCTGCTTTGGGCGACGGTGGCGAGAAGGTCAGGGAGGGCGGTCAGGGCAAGCCGGAGCAGCAGCGTCACGAGGACGAGCAGAGCGAGCGCGGGGACGCCGCCGAGCGGCTCGCCAGCGAGGACGTCGAACAGGGCGGGGGCGCCCACGACGGCCGCGGCGCCGCCCGCCGCCGCACCGAGGAGGTCGACCATGACGTGGCTCCACCCCGCCGGGGCGGCCTCGTCCCCGAAGCAGCCGCAGTCCGCAGAACGCGCGCGCTGCCGCAGCGAGAAGACGGCGAACGCCCCGTAGCTCAGGGCGAGCGCGGACGCCGCCAGCGGCCCCCCCGCGAGGAGCACGGCGGCTCCCACGGCGACCTCCCCGAGCGCGAGTCCGCGCACGAGCCACAGGCCGTCCGGGAGCCGCGCGAGCCGCAGGGCGTGGCGGGTGCCGGACGGCCGCGCGAGCTTCGACACCCCCGCCAGGACGAGCAGCAGCGAGAAGACGTGCGGTGCCGCGCTTACCAGCTCCACGAGAGCACACCCCCTGTCGAGCCACGCACGCCACGGGCGAGCCTGCCGTCCCGACCACGCCCGGTAGACCAGTGACTACTCGGCGGTCGTCTCGTTCGACGCGGAGGTGTGGCCTTCCCGCCCGAGGAGGGCGAGGAGGCAGCCGAGCTGCCTTCCCGACCTCCCACGGCTCCCGACCCGGCCTCGACCGACCGGTCTAGTGGGGTGAGCGGAAACTGGCTGCGCGGGGGTACGCCTCCGCCGGCTCGGTGCGCATCCGGTGGGCCTGCCAGGGCTCGAACCTGGAACCAACGCCTTATGAGGGCGCTGCTCTGACCACTTGAGCTACAGGCCCCGTCAGAGGTGGAGGCTACCTGTGGCCTCCTCAGCGGATCCCGCCCGCTTCGGGCGCGGCCACGATGACGTCGTCGCCGCCGAGGTGGAGGCGGAGCAGGTAGACGTTGTAGAAGTCGAACCGCGACAGCGTGAAGTAGACCTCATCCCCGTCGAGCGGGACGAAGTACGGGCCGTAGGGCTGCGGCCACTGCTTCGCGGTGACGACGATGCGGGGCTCGTCCCACGGACCAGTGAGCTCCGGCGCGGTCCGCAGCACGACGTCGTCGTTGGCCTCGTGGAGGTACATGAGCAGCCAGCGCTCGAAGCGAGGGCTCCACCGAAGCGACAGCTCGCCGACCGGACCCTCGACCACCGTGACGGCGGCGTGCTCGTCGCCACGGACCCATGCCCGCCCGTCCCAGTACTCGTACGCGCCCTTGTCGGTGGCGTCGTCGGGCTCGACGCGGGCGAGGGCGGCGCCGCCGTCGCGACCGGCGGGGATGCCGAGCATGTAGAGCCAGCCTTCGTCCTCGGCGAAGTCGACCTGGACGAAGTTGCCCTCCCCGTCCCAGATCGCACCCGGCGGGCGCGTCCACGTCTCGCCGCCGTCGGCGGACACCGCGAGGCCTGCATGCCGGGCCCGCCAGTGGCCGTGGCCGCCCCACGACGACACCGACATGTAGTGGAGCAGCATCCGGTCTCCCAGCGACGCACCACCCGTCGGGATCACGGTCCGCTCGATGCCGGGGATCTTGAGCGACGGGAGGATCTCCCGTGCCCGGCCGCGCGCATCGGTGACCATCGTCGCGAAGTCGAGCCCGTCGGACGGGTCGAGGTCGTCGACCCGGGCGAGGACGTTGCTCCGCCAGTTCCCCCGCCGCTGCGGCCATCCCTGCCCGAACGTGTCGCCGAAGACCATGTAGAGGCTGTCGCCGTGACGGAAGCTGTGGCCGAGGTCGGTGCCGGCCACGTCCCAACGCTCCGCGGTCCGGTTCGGCGAACCGGCGCCGGTGAGTTGCGCGACGACCTCGACCTGCTCGACCCGCACGTCGGTGCCGGTCATCGGGGTCGACACGATCCCGGGCTCGAAGGGCGCCGGGACGAGGTGACGCCTCGCCGGCGATCTGGCGAGGACCGTCACCGCGGTCCCGACGACGACGACGACGGCGAGGATCAGGACGAGGGTCACACGAAACGAGATAGCGGGCTCCCGGCGGCGGTCATGTAGGTGTCATCGACCGATCGGCCCCGGAGCGGTATGGCCAGTCCGGGTGGTTCTGACGTTGACCGCGTACTAGTACCTGACGGTCCGTGGAGATTTCTGCGTGCGCGCGTCACGCGTCGTGATGCAACGGGCCGCTCTAGCCCCGACGGCACCCTCCCACACGAGATCCGCCGCGACCTCCAGCGCCCGCTCGCCGCCTGGCGAGCCGCCGCCAGAAGCCTGCCCCCACCACAACGCGACATCGACCACGGCCCCCGGGACCAGCCCCGCCGACGCTGACACGCGCGTTCCCCGAGGCGACCTCTGCTGACGTGGCAGGGCGGAGCGCCAGGGGCCCTGAGCTCGCCGAGCCGACCCCCGCACGCCACCTGCCTGGATCCCGCCTTGGAACCCCAGGTCAACAGCCTATTTCCGGCTCCTGATGATCAGTAGAGGAACATCGGCTTGCCGGCGACCTGGCGCACCTTCGGGCGGTACTGGTCGACGTCGTAGAGCGCATCGACGTCGACACGCTTCGCGCCCTCGCTCGTCACCGAGATCGGCACGTTCGTGTAGGTGCCGCTGCGCAGGGCGACCATGCGCCCGACGCCGCCCTCGACCGCGAGGTCGGCCGCCATCACCGCGTAGTTGGTCGCGACCATGAGGTCGAGCGAGTCGGGGGCGCCGGACCGCATGAGGTAGCCGAGCGTCTGCTCGACGATGCCGACGCCGGTGATCTCCTGCAGGTGCTCGCCGAGTTGCTGTCCGACGCCGCCGAGCTTGCGGTGGCCGTAGGCGTCCGCCTCCCCGCGGAGGTGCAGCTCGCCGCCTTCGAGCGTCGCGCCCTCCGACACGGTCACGACCGCGTAGCGGCTCGGGTTCGCGGCGCGGTCGGTCATGAGCAGCCCGGCGAGGTTGTCCACGTCGCAGGGCACCTCGGAGATGACCGCGCGGTCGGCGCTGGAGAGGTACGCGGAGATCAGCGACGTCTCGCCGCTGTACCGGCCGAAGAGCTCGACGACCGCGACGCGCTCGTGCGACCCCGTGCTCGTGCGCAGCTGGTGGATGAACTGGACGCTCCGGGTGATCGCCGTCGAGAAGCCGATGCAGTAGTCGGTCCCGTGGACGTCGTTGTCCATCGTCTTGGGGATCGCCACGACCGGCACCCCCTCCTGATGCATCCGCAGCCCGTACGAGAGCGTGTCGTCCCCGCCGATGGGGATGAGCGCGTCGATGCCCAGTCGCTCGAGGACATGGAGGCAGTGCTTGGTGAGGTCCTGCAGGCCCTCACCCTCCGCCTCGCCGGCGAGGTGGTCCGGCACCTCGTCCGCCTTCACCTTCGCCGGGTTCGCGCGCGAGGTGTGGAGGATCGTCCCGCCGGTGCGGTCGATCGCCCGGACGACCATCTTGTCGAGCTCCATCGTGCTGTTCCGCACCGACGACTGGTCGTCGGGGTCGCACTCGACGAGACCGCCCCACCCCCGGCGTATCCCGACCACCTCGTGCCCGTCGTCGACGACGCGGTTCACGACCGCCTTGATGCAGGGGTTCAGCCCGGGGACGTCGCCGCCACCGGTCAGGATCCCGATCCGCACGCCGGCACCTTCCTGATGCTCCGTCCCTACGGTAGTGCGGCCCGACCTAGGTGACGGTGACCCTCACGGTGTGGTAGCCGGTGGCGCCGTCGGGGGCGGGCGGAGCGAGCCGCTCGGTCTGGGTGTGACCGGTCGCGTCGGTCGCACGGGCCTGGATCTCGTGGGTACCCGGATCCGCGACCCAGGCGAGGCGCCATTGGCGCCACGAGTCCTCGTCGAGCGAAGCGGCGAGCTCCGCGTCGCGCCACGGGCCGCCGTCGACCCGCACCTCGACCCGGTCGATGCCGATGTTCGGGGCCCAGGCGACCCCGGCGATCGCGATCTCGCCCGCCTCGACCCGTCCTCGCGGCACGTCGATGCGCGATTGGGTCTTGATGGGGGCCTCCTTCGCCCATCCCCGGGGGATCCAGAAGGCGTCGAAGTCCTCGAAGCGTGTGAGCTCGATCTCGGTGATCCACTTCGTCGCCGACACGTAGCCGTAGAGGCCAGGGACGATGAGGCGGGCCGGGTAGCCGTGGGCGAGCGGCAGGGTCTCGCCGTTCATCCCGACCGCGAGGAGTGCCTCCCGGTCGAACGCGGCCGGCGTCGGGAAGCCTGCTGTCCAGCCGTCGAAGGCGCGACCGACGATCTGGGTCGCCCCGTCCTGCACCCCGGCCCGGTCGAGGAGGTCCGCCAGGGGCACGCCGGTCCACGCCGCGTTGCCGATGAGGTCGCCTCCGACCTCGTTCGAGACGCACGCGATCGTCACGTAGCGCTCGACGAGCGGCATCTCGAGGATCTCGTCGCAGGTGAGCACGTAGGGCCGGTCGACCATGCCGTGGATGGTCAGGCGCCACTCGTCGGCGTCGATGCGCGGGATCACGAGGTTGACGTCGATGCGGTAGAAGCTGTCGTTGGGCACCACGAGGGGGCTGAGACCCGGGACGTCGAACGTGGCCTCCGGTGGCGGCGCGGTGACCGGCTCGACCGGCGGGGCCAGCGCGACCTGCGGCTCGACGACGCGCTGGACGAGCGAACGTCCGACCGCCGCGGTCACGACCGCGTAGGTCGCCGCCGCCGCGGCGAACCCGAGGAACCGCCGGCGCGAGCGGTCGACGGCATCGCCCGTCGTGGCATCGCCGAACACCGGGGGGGCCTCTCCCCCATCTGCCTCGCCGACGAGTCGGCGTGCCACCCCGATCCCCACCCCGACGGAGACGACGAGGGCGACGGGCATCCGCACGAGCGAGGTGCCTGGCTCGGCGAGGGTCGTGAGGCCTGCGAACAGCCCGGCCAGGGTGAAGCCGCTGGTGATCGGCCGGGTGCTCCGCACCGAGACGGCCCCGAGCGCGCCCCCGATGACGAGTGCGACCGCCGCGATCGCGAGGTTCAGGGCGAGCTTGTCGGCGGTGCCGAAGACGGCGACCGCGGCCTCCTTCGCGCCTGCCGGGAGGCGGTCGATCAGGGCGGAACCGATCGACACGACGAGCGAGGGAACCCCGTCGAGGAGGCCGGCGAGCAGCTCGGAGGTGCCGAGGGAGGCACCGACGCCGAGCGCCGCCGCGAGGGCCGCTCGACCGCGGACGTTCGCGGTTGGCGGCGCAGACTGACTCGCGGAGGTCACGAACCAAGACTACGGGCAGTGACGCCCGACCGCGCGGGAGGTGCCGCGGCGGTCAGCTCCCCGTAAGACGCCGTTCGACCGACTCGACCTTGGTCTCGAGCATCCCCTCGTGTCCAGGACGGTGGTCCAGCTTCATGACGACGCTGACCCGTGCTGCCCCGCGCGCCTCCATCGCCGCGATGCAGCGGCCGATGAGGGCCGAGATCTGCTCCCAGCTCCCCTCGACGTTCGTGAACATCGCGTTCGTCTCCGACGGCAGGCCCGACTCCCGGACGATGCGGATCGCCTCGGCGACGTCGTCGCCGACGGACTCCCCGCCCCCGCTCGGTGCGATCGAGAACGCAGCCAGCATCTTCGACTCCTCCCATGTACGCCCATCCGCATCCTGCCACCCACGACGGCCCCATTAGCCTGCACGGTCGCGCCGTTCCCGGGAGGTCGCCGTGCGAGGTCCCCCCCTCGGGACCCTGACGCTGCTGACCGCGCTCGTGCTCCCCTCGGGCGCCTGCGGCCCGGGCGACGCGGACCTGGTCGTGCTGGTCGCCTCCTCTCTGTCGGACGCCGCCGAGGAGTTCGCGGCGCCGTTCGGAGCGGCGGTCTCGGAAGGCGGTTCGCAGGTCATCGCTGCCCAGGTGGAGTCGGGCGCCCCCGCGGACGTCGTGCTCCTCGCCGACCCCGACATCGCCGCACGCCTCCACGCCTCCGGCCTCGCCGACGAGCCGGTCGCGCTCGTGGCCGGTGGCCTCGCCGTGGTCGTGGCCGCGAGAGCACGAGACCGGATCGACGACGCCGCGGACCTCGCCGATCCGGACCTGCGCGTGGTGCTCGCCGACGAGGGCGTCCCGCTCGGTGCCTACACCCGTGAGGGGCTCCGGCGCCTCGAGGACGCGGGGCTCGTCCCTGCGGGGACGGCGGCTGCCGTGCTGGCGGGGGCCGACTCGCTCGAGGAGTCGGCGCGGACCGTGCTCGCGAAGGTGATCGCAGAGGAGGCGGACGCAGCGATCGTGTACCGCTCCGACCTCGTCGCCGCCCGGCGCGCCGACAGGGACGTGACCGGACTCGTCTGGCCGGAGGCTGCGGACGTCCGTGCCGTCTACACCGCCCAGATCGTGGCCGCCTCGGAGCACCGGGCGGAGGCGGAGGCGTTCGTGGCCGCCCTCCGCGCCCCGTCCGCATCGGAAACCTGGCGAGACTTCGGCTTCGACCCCGAGCCCGAGAGCTAGCGATGGATCGGTCGGAGGCGACAGACGGGCCGCGATGCGGAAGGATGGGCCCATGCGACGCATCACGAGGACGCTGCTGGCGGCACTGCTCGTCGCCTGGGCGGTCGCCGTGCTGCTCGCCCCGGCCGCGCTCGCCGCGGAGGGGAGGGTCCTCGTCGCCGACGCGACCGGCCCGGTGACACCCGTCATGGACGCCCACCTCGCCGACGCCGTGGCACGGGCGGAACGCGACGGCTACGAGGCCCTGCTCGTACGCATGGACACGCCCGGGGGGCTCGTGAGCTCCATGCGCGAGATCGTGAAGACGTTCCTCAACGCCGACGTGCCGATCGTCGTCTGGGTCACCCCGTCGGGGGCCGGTGCCGCATCCGCCGGCTACGTGATCGCCACGGCCTCGCACGTGCTCGCGATGGCGCCCGGCACGAACATCGGCGCCGCCACCCCGATCGACATGGAGGGTGGCGAGGTCCTCGACAAGATCGTGAACGACGCCGTGTCCTACGCCCAGGCGGTCGCGGAGGAGCGCGGTCGGAGCCTGGAGTTCGCCGAGGAGGCCACCCGCGACGGTCGGTCGGTCGCATCGAACGAGGCGGTCGAGATCGACGTCGCCGACCTCCTCGCCGCCACCCAGGAGGAGCTCTTCGAGGCGATCGACGGGCGCGAGGTCGCGCTCCCCGGTGACCGCACGACGCGGCTCGCGACCGCCGGCGCCGGCACCGACCTCTTCGAGCTCTCGTGGACACGCCGTGTCCTCCAGGCTCTCGCCGACCCGAACCTCGCCTTCATCTTCCTCGCGATCGCCCCGCTCGCGATCATCTACGAGTTCGCCCAGCCCGGTTTCGGCGCGGGCGCGGTCGCCGGGGTCATCCTCATCATCCTCGCGCTCTTCTCGCTCTCGGTCCTGCCGGTGAGCTGGGCGGGGGTCGCACTGCTGATCCTCGCGATCGCGCTGTTCGCGATCGAGGCCTTCGTCCCGGGCATCGGCGTCGCCGCGGCCGGGGGCTCGGCCGCCCTCCTGCTGGCCGGCCTCTTCCTGTTCCAGCGACCGACCGGGATCGGCGTGGACCTCACGGTCCTCCTGCCCACGGTCATCGTCGTCGGACTGGCGGCGGCGGGGCTCGCCGTCGTCGCCCGTCGCAGCTGGTCGGCGGAGTCGGTGACCGGGATGGCCGCGATGACCGGCCAGGCCGCGGCGATCGAGCGGGCCAGCGGCAACACCGGGCAGGTGATGCTGGAAGGCGCCATCTGGAGCGTCCGCAGCCGCAACGGGGAGGAACTCGAGCCCGGCGCGCAGGTGCGCGTCGTGGACCAGGAGGGACTCACGCTTGTCGTCGTGCCGGAGAAACCGGAGGAGGAAGCCCAGTGAGTGGACTCGGAATCGGGATCGGTGTCGCGGTCCTCATCGTCGTCATCATCCTCGTCAACGCCATCAAGATCGTGCAGGAGTACGAGCGGGGGGTGATCTTCCGGCTCGGCCGGGTCATCTCCGGCCCGAGGGGCCCGGGGCTCTTCCTCATCATCCCCATCATCGACCGCATGCAGATCGTGAGCCTGCGCACGGTCACGATGGACATCCCGCCCCAGGACATCATCACGAAGGACAACGTCACCGTCCGGGTCAACGCGGTCACCTACTTCAAGGTCGTCGACCCGACCCGGGCCATCATCGAGATCCAGAACTACGTCTTCGGGACCTCCCAGGTGGCGCAGACCACGCTGCGGAGCATCATCGGCCAGGTCGACCTCGACGAGCTCCTCGTCAACCGCGACGAGATCAACTCGAACCTCCAGACGATCATCGACTCGCTCACCGACCCGTGGGGTGTGAAGGTCAGCCTGGTCGAGATCAAGGACGTCGAGCTGCCGGAGCAGATGCGCCGGGCGATGGCCCGCCAGGCCGAGGCGGAGCGCGACCGGAGGGCCAAGGTCATCCACGCCCAGGGCGAGTACGAGGCCGCGCAACGCCTCGCGGATGCGGCCGCACAGCTCGAGGCGCACCCCGCCGCGATGCAGCTGCGGGTTCTCTCGTCGATGATCGAGGTGTCGGCCGAGCGGAACTCGACCCTGATCTTCCCCCTGCCGATCGAGTTCCTCCGCCTCGTCGACGCCGCCGGGAAGTGGATCGAGGGGCAGCAGCGAGAGTGAGCCGGGTCCGCCTGGGGGTGGGACAGCGCAGCTCGACTCGGGCGGAGAGAGGGGTCTCTCCCGCCCTGCTGCCGGGGGCCGGCGTCGCCACGCTCGCCGCGCTCGGCGGCGTCTTCCTCGCCCTGCCGCTGCTCGCCCTCGTCGTGGCCGGCGGCCTGGCCGAGCTCGGGGACGCGCTGACCGACCCGGCGGTGCTCACGGCCCTCCGCCTGACCGTGGTGACGAGCACCCTCGCGACCGTGGTCGCCGTCGTCACCGGTGTGCCGCTCGCGCTCGTGGCCGAGCGCGGTCGCGCGTGGGTCCGGGGGGCGGCCGGGGTGATCGGCGAGCTCCCCTTCGTCGTCCCGCCGGTCGTGACCGGGCTGGGCCTCCTCCTCGTCTTCGGGCGGGAGGGGCTGCTCGGGGGCGCCCTGCGGGCGGCCCGGCTGGAGCTCGGCTTCACCCCGTCTGCGGTCGTCCTCGCCGAGGCGAGCGTCGCGATCCCGCTCGTGGTCCTCGCCGTGCGGGCGGGCATCGCCGCGCTCGACCCGGCGCCGGAGCTCGCAGCCGCCGCGCTCGGCGCAGGTCCTGCGCGTCGCCTCCGGCTCGCGACGCTGCCGGCCCTCCGCGGGCCGATCCTGCTCGGCGCGGCCCTCGCCTGGGGCCGCGCCGCCGGCGAGTTCGGCGCCACCATCACCTACGCCGGCTCGTTGCCCGGCCGCACCCGGACCGTGCCCCTCGAGATCTTCAACGAGCTCCAGCGCGATCCCCGGCGGGCCGCCGCTGCGGCCCTCCTCCAGCTCCTGATCGCTGCGGCGGTCCTGATCGTGGCGCGAAGCTTCAGGGACCGCGCCGACAGGGGCGACCGATGAGCCGGCCGGTACGCGTCCGCGCAGGCCGGCGTGAGCGGTCGTCCAGGTGACACGGGAGCAGGAGCACGAGCACGAGATGCCCCACCGCATCTCCGCGGAGGTGCACGGGACCCCCGGGATCGCCGCCCACGGCACGGCGCGGCTCCCCTCGCTCGAGCTCCACCTCGATCTCGACGCGAGGGCCGGCGAGGTGCTCGGACTCGTCGGCCCGAACGGCGCCGGCAAGTCGGCGACGCTGGCCGTGCTGCTCGGCCTCGTGCCGCTCGTGAGGGGCACTGTCGCGGCCGGCGGCCGGATCGTCGACGACGGCGAACGCCGCAGCCCGCCCGAGCGCCGCGGGATCGGCTGGTGCCCGCAGACC
>JBOHEE010000379.1:0-9616 GCA_050700895.1 Nitriliruptorales bacterium
GAACAGCACGAAGGCGTCGCGGTCGACCATCGTGACCACCGTGTCGAGGTGCATGGTCGAGCGCGTCTTGGGCAGGTCGACCGCGACGATGCGGTCGACCAACCCGTTCGCGAAGAGACGGGCAGCGAGCGCCTCGACGCCCTGCGGCGTGGTGCGCTCGGACATCCCGACCGCGATCCCGCGCTCACCGACGACGAGCAGGTCCCCGCCCTCGAAGGTCGCCGGGAAGTACTCGATCGGCTCGTCGCCGTACCAGAAGCGGGCGCCGGCGAAGGTCGGGTGGAGCTCGTAGACGAGGCGCAGCAGTTGCGCCTCGCGCCGCCGGACGAGACGGTTCATCGGCGAGATGACCACCCCGTCGCCGATCCAGGCCGACGAGTCGCGCGTGAACACGGTGTTCGGCAGCGGTTGGAGGAGGAGCTCCCAGGGGCCGTGGGCGCGGGCGACGAGCCCTTCGGGCTCCCGCGCCGGCAGGGCACCCCCCGCGACCTCCTCGAAGGACACCCCGCCGATGAGGTGGCGGACGAGCTCGGGTGTCGGAAGGTCGAGGAGGAAGCCGCGGACCCGGTCGAGGAGGATCGGGCCGCAGGTGCGCTCGTTCACGAGCGTCGCCACCACGCCGTCGACGACCGACCGATCGGCGAGCACGTCGGCGAGGAGCTGCCCGACGTGGAGGACCTCGGCGCCGGTGCCGCGGAGGACTGCGACGAACGCGTCGTGCTCCTCCTGCGCGCGATCGACCCAGAGGAGCTCGTCGAAGAGGAGCTCGTCCATGTTGCCGGGAGTGAGACGGCGGAGCTCGAGATCGGGGCGGTGGACGAGGACCGTGCGAAGCCGACCGACCTCCGAACGCACGCCGACGTCCACGCCGTCTCCTCGCCGAGAGACGGGTGATGGTAGGAGGTGGGGGCGCAGGGCTCACCGCGTCGGCGGCGCCCCGCTCGACCACTGGTCGCCCTTCGACGTCGGCGCCGTGCTCGCCTCCGGCTTCCACCCCTCGCCGGTGCTCTTCGCGACCCCCCACAGCTCCGCCCCGCTCGCCTGGACCTCCGCGAGGGCGGCACGGGCGGCGTCGAGCGCGCCGCTCCCGCCGCCGCTGCCGACCTCCGCGATGCCCGCCGAGAAGGTGACCGCCCCCTCCACGTTCTTCCACCTGCGGCGGAGACGCGTGAGGAGCGCCTCGGCCCCCGCCGCGGGGGTGTGGCGGATGAGGACGGCGAGGGTGGCGCCCAGCCGGCCGACGTGGTCCTCGAGGCGGACCTCGTCACGCACGGTCGTGGCGAAGCGGACGAAGAGGGCCTCGTCGACCGCGCCGTCGAGCGCGATGCAGATCGCCGCGTCGCCGGACCAGAGCCGCGACGCGATCCGTGTCGTCGACTCCTCCTTGAGGATGCCGGTGTCGGGATCGAGCGGCCCGCTCTCGAGGACGGCGAGCCGCCGGCGCACGGTCGCGAGGTGGCGCGCGTCGTCGAGCAGGGCGGGCAGGAGGCCCTCCAGACGATGGGCGTCCGCGGGGTCCGCCGACAGAACCGCCCAGCGCGTGATCTCGCCGCCGACGTCGAGCGCGATCGCGGCGCCGCCCTCCGGCTGTTCGTCGACGACCTCGCCGCCGAGACCGTCGACGAGCTCGGCGAGGACGGCCGCGATGGCCTCGGTGTCCGCCGCGCGGACGAGCCGCCGCACCGCGAGGACGACGAGCGCTTCGACCGGGGGACGGTCGCCGCTCACGGCAGGGATGGTGCGCTCACGACCGCGACCTGTCCAGGATCAGCCTCCGGAGGGCTCTGCGTCGAGCGCGAACGCATTGTTCAGGAAGGTCGCCATCTGCTCGCGGCTGACGTCGTGGTCCGGGCAGTAGCGCCCCGGCGCGCAGCCGCCGGTGATGTCCGCCGTCGCGATCGCGTTGATGGTCCCGGCGTGGGTGTGACCCCCGGGGACGTCCTCGAAGCGATCCTCGGACACCGGCTCGAGATCCGTGGCCCTCGCCAGGAAGGTCGCCATCTGCGCCCGGGTCACGGGCGCGTCGGGGCGGTACGTCCCGTCGGGAAACCCGACCGTGATCCCCGCCTCCACGATCGCGTTGATCGTCCCCGCGTGGGTGTGGTCGGCGGGAACGTCGGGGAAGCGCTGGCCCTCGATCGGCTCGAGCCCGTTCGCACGGGCGAGGAAGCTCGCCATCTCGGCGCGGGTCACGGTCCCGCCGGGGCAGTAGCGGTTGGAGGTGCAGCCGCGGGTGATCCCGGCGCTGGCGATCGACTCGATCGAGCCGCGGTGGACCGACTCCGCGATGTCCTCGAAGGTCGGCGTCGGCTCGGGCTCCGGTGGCGCCGCCTGGTCCCAGTCCCCGGACGAGGCCCTGTGCGGGCCCGCCGAGCGGAGGATCGAGTCGACCTGGCGCAGCACCCTCGCGTCGAGCCAGTCCACGCTGCCGACGGCGGTGCCGTAGACCAGCTCGGCGGCGTTGTCGGTCAGGAAGCCCTTCACCGCGGGCGAGGAGTCGAGGTCGGTCGGGTGGACGAGCAACGGGACCGCCCCGCGCTGCCGGGAGGCCGCGGCGGCGACGAGGCCGTCACGGGGGTTGGCGCCTGACGCGAGCACGAGCTCCTGCCCGGTGGAGGTGACGTTGGGGTCGCTGCTCGGCGTCGACCGGATGCGGAGGGACTCGGCGGCGACGATGGCGGCGGTCTCGTAGAGGCTGGAACCGGCGAGCTGGCGCACGTTGCTCGTCCCGGCGGCCTCGGCGACCGCCTCCTTCAGCGCGGCGGTGACGACCCCCTTGCCGCCGACGATCGTGACCCGCCACCACGAGCGCTGCTCGAGCACCCACTGGACCGGCTCGGTGGGCTCGTCCGGCTTCACGTACAGCAGGGGTCGGCCGAAGGCGGCCGCGTACCCGGCGGCGACGAGCTGGTCGCCCGTGAGGACATCGGGGTCGGCGCCCTCACCGAGGACGAGGACCGCCTCGCCTGCGCCCCGTCGCTCCACGACCCGCCACCCCGCCCGGCCTGCGGTGTGGTAGCGGGTCTCGCCGGCGCGCCGGTCGACGGTGCTGATCCCGGCCTTCTCCTTGAGGTCGGTCGCCACCTGGGCGGAGAGGTCGGCGGTGCCGCCGACGAGGACGGCAGTGGTCGCCCCGAGGCGCCGGATCTCGTTCGCGACCGAATCGGGAAGGGCGTCGGGGGGCGAGAGCAGGAGCGGGGCGCCGTAGGCGGCGGCGACCGGTGCGGCGAGCGGCGCCTCCACCTCGGACTCGGTCGACGCGAGGACGACGACGCTCGACTGCGGCCAGCCGTCGGCGTCGAGCCGCGGGTCGGCGAAGGCCCACGTCGAGACCGCGGCCGACGTGGCCGGCGGGTCGATGCCGCCGTAGCGGTCGGTGGAGCCGCGCACGGTGAACGTCGTCGTGATCGGGGACGCGTCCCCGGCGGTGAAGCGCGCCGTGTACCGCCCCGGGGCCACCTCGCTTCCCGCCTCGTTGCGGAGGTCCCAGGTGAGGCTGGCTTCCTGCGTGGCGCCGGAGGTGGAGCGGACGGTCACGCCGTTCGCGTCCTGGATGTCGAGCCGCCAGCTGCTCGGACCGTCGACCTGGACGTCCCAGGTGGGCCGCGCTCCGATCACCGGCTGGTCGATCCGGGCCGGCGGGCCGCCGTAGAGCTTGCCACCCCCGGTCGCTGCCACGGACTGACGCAGCCACGGGAGGAAGCCGTAGGCGGCGTCGCCCGGACAGCTCGTGGAGCGGAGATCGCGGTGGCCGACGATCGTCGGGAACGTGACGATCTGTCCGTCGCGGTAGACGCCCGTGTTCGCCCCGGAGATCTCCGTGGTCGTGCCGTTGGGGTCGACGTGGTGGAGATCGAGCTTCCAGGCGAGGAGGTCGCGGAGCGCGTGGCGTGCCACCTCCGGCGGGTCGACGGTCGAGAACGTGCCCAGGAGGACGACGCCAGTGGAAGCGCCGTTGAAGCCCAGCGCGTGGCCGCCCGTGACCGCCTCGGTGGTCCCGCCCGCGCGGCCCTCGTAGGTGCGGCCGTACTTGTCGATCACGAAGTTGTAGCCGAGGTCGTTCCAGCCGCGGCTGCGGACGTGGTAGAGGCAGTCGGCGAGGACGCGGTCGTCGGCCTCCTGTGGCGAGTAGTCGAGGCTTCCGGCGGTGTGGTGGACGACCGCGAAGCGCACGTCGCGCGAATGGGACGGCGCCGACCGCGGCCGGCACTGGCCGTTGGGATCCCAGGCGGACCGGGGAAGGACGTTCGGGGCGCTCGGGGCGGCCTGGGCGACCGCGCCGTTGCGACGGACCTCGGGCGGCACGTAGCCGAGGCCGTCGCCGCCGGAGATCTCGACGGTGTGGAGCTCGAGGTCGGGGCGCGCACCCGCACCCCGCACCCGAACCTGGACGTCGTCCGCCGGCCCGGTCCAGATCGGCTCGCTGGCGTTGTAGCCCTCCGCCGCGAGTGCCTCGTCGGTGCCGGGGTCGGGCGCGTCGTCCGACTCGAGCTCGAGTTCGTGCCAGTCGCTCCAGGGGCCGTTCCGCCGCGTGCGCACCTCCACCTCGACATCGGTGGAACCGCCCCAGTCCGCGCCGACCATGACGGTGTCGCCGGCGTCCATGACGTCGGACACGACCCAGTCGTCGCCGACCGCGAACGGCTGGAGGCCGCCGGCGGCAGTCCGCCACGCGGTGACGTCGCGTGTGGTGAGGCGGGCCTCCGGCGGCGTGCCGAGCGCCGGGAAGGCAGGAAGCGCGACGAGTGCGGAGGCGAGCGTGCCGAGGACGAGGACGGTCCGGAGGAGGCGCACCAGGTGGACTTCCGATCTCATGGGTTCACCAAAGCCGACAATACTTGACAAAAGCAACAGCGTCCTCGGCAGTGCACCCGGTGCCCCCGTTCCACAGAGCTTCCCTCACGTGAGCGTCCCGCCCGCCTGGAGGGTGACGCACTTCTCTTGTTTCGGCGGTCGGTTCGCGAAACCTGAGCCCTGGGCTCCGGTGCGCGAGCCCGCGAGATCCGCTGGACCTCCCGCTCCTCCGGCCCCGGCGCCGCGGCATCCGCCTCTCTGGTCACAGATCCGCCACTGGAGAGGCGGAAGTCGGCGATGACGGAGACGGTCCTTCTCGAGCGCCGGGGATGCCCGGGCCAGCTGCCCTGCCCGCCGCGACAGGTGCCGCTCTGGCAGCGCATACGTGACGAGAGCGGCAGAAGTCCGTGCCTCAGCCTGCCGGGCGGACGCTCCGGAACCCGACCGACCTCCACGCCCGCTTATGCTCGGTCGCTCTCCGAGCTGCGAGGTTGTCAGATGGCGAACGGGATCGTCGGCGAGACGGTGGAGCGCTACCTCGACGAACTCGCGTCGCCGGCGGACCCGGTGCTCGCCGAGATGGAGCGGCGCGGCCGCGAGCGCGACTTCCCCATCGTCGGGCAGGTCGCCGGCCGGTTCCTCGAGCAGCAGGCGCGGGCGATCGGCGCCCGGTCCGTGGTCGAGCTCGGGTCGGGGTTCGGCTTCTCGGCGTACTTCTTCGCCCGCGCGGTCGGCGAGGGCGGCCGTGTGGTGTGTTCGGACCTCGACGAGGCCAATGCGGCCGAGGCGGAGGAGCTCCTCGGCCGGGCGGGGCTGTGGGACCGGGTCGAGTTCCACGTCGGCGACGCCGCCGAGGTGCTCGCGGGCGTCGGGGGCGAGGTCGACATCGTCTTCTGCGACGCAGACAAGGAGCGCTACCCGGAGCACTGGCGCAACGCGGCCGAGCGCATCCGCGTCGGGGGCCTCTACATCTGCGACAACACGCTCTGGTACGGACGCGCCGCCACCGGCGAGCCGACGCCGGACCGGCCCGGGTGGACCGCGGCGATACGCGAACACAACGCGGCGGTGTTCGCCGACGACCGGTACGTCGCGAGCCTCCTCCCCCTCCGCGACGGCGTCCTCACCGCCCTCCGCATCCGCTGACCCGGTTGCATGCGGCATCTGTGCACGGCAGGTGAGCAGAGATGCGCACGCAACGGTGGCGGGGTCAGGAGCGGGCGAGGGCCAGCTGGCGGGTGACGGCGACGAGGCGGTCCTCGGCGTCCCAGATCTCGCCATCCTCCTCGTGGTAGCCGCCGACGAGCCCACGGCTGCGGAAGACGCAGCGGAGCCACCCCGTCGCGGGGCGTGCCCGCACGTGGACCGTGAGCTCGAGGGTCGGGACCCAGCTGAGCCGGTCGAGCACGTTGAAGGCGACCGGCGGGAGCGCGTCGGCGAACAGCGGAAGGGCGGCGACGTCCGGCTCGCGCCCGTCGGCGAAGCGCAGCCAGCCCGCCATCTCGGCCCGGCCGGAGGGCTGGTTCACGAGCCACCCGACGTGGGCCGGGTTGAGGCGGACGTCGAACCTGCGGACGACCGGCGGGAGGTCGATGTCGAGCGGCGCGGCGATGCACTCGTCGAGCGGCGGGATCGCCGGCGGCTCCGCCCCGTCCCACGTCGGGCCGTCGGCGGCGTCGAGGTCACCGAAGATCGCCGTCACCCGGAGCCGCTCACCGTCGGCCTGATGCACCGTCGCGACCGCGGTCTCGTGCCTTCGCCCCGTCCGCAGCACCTCGACGTCGATCTCCGCGGGGCCGGATTCGCAGGTGGTGAGGAAGTGCGACGTGGACGTGAGCGGATGCGGCTTCGTGAGCTCGCCCCGGACGGCTCGGAGCGCCATCGCCTGGAGGTAGCCGCCGTTCGGCGCCCCGCCGAACACCGTCCAGTCGGGTGAGACGTCACCGCGCCAGCGCCGGTCGGCGATGCGCTCGACCGCCGTGCCGGCATCGAACTCGCTGGCCGGCGGGAGCGTCACGGCGTGGTCGTCCATCCGAGGTCCTGGGTCGCGCGCGGGGACACCGGGGCTTTCGCCCACCGTTCGCCCGCACGTACTCCTAGCAGACGGGGGAGAGCCAGTAGTACGGGTTCACCGCGCCGCCCCCGCCCGGATGCACCTCGAAGTGGACGTGCGGCGCCCACCGGTCGGCGTTGCCGCTCGAGCCGTTGTAGCCCACGAGCTCGCCGGCCTCGACGCGCCTGCCGACGTACATGCCCGCGGCGTGCCCGTCGAGGTGGGCGTAGTAGTACTCGACCCCGTCGTCGCCCCAGAGGTAGAGCCCGATGCCGCCGAGCCCCGAGTAGCTCATCTTCGCGATGCGGCCGTTCGTGAAGGCGTAGACGGGCGCGCCGAAGGCGGCCATCACGTCGGTGCCCTTGTGTCGCCGGCCCCCGGAGCGCGCCGCCCCCCACGTGTTCGAGAAGTGGTGCGGGCCCTGGAAGATGCAGGCGTAGATGCCGCGCTGCGCCCCCCGCATGATCCTGGTCTGACGGTCCTTGCGCGCCTTCAGCTCCCGGTAGAGCACGGCCGCCCGCTCGAACCGTTCCTGGAGGGCGGCCCCGCGCTCCTCGAGCTGCCCCTCGAGGGCGGCGAACTGCTGCTTCTTCGCCGCGAGGAGCTCGCGCGTCTGGGCGATCTGCGTCCGCAGCGCGTCGGCGTTCTGGAGCGCGGCGACGTCGCGGCGCGAGAGGGCGGCGAGAAACCCCGCCCGCTCGGCCGCAGCCTGGGGACCATCGGACTCGAGGAGCGACTCGAAGGCGACCGCCTCGCCGCCGCGCATGAACGCGGTGCGGGCGCGTTGGAGAAGCGCCTCGTGCGCCTCCGCCTCCTGGGCCTCGAGCTGCTCGACCTGTGCCGCAAGCGCCGCGAGCGACTCCCGGGCCTGGTGGATGCGGCCCCGCAGCGACTCGAGCTCGTCGGTGACGTCGGCGATCTCGGCCTCGAGCGCATCGCGGTTCTCCTTGACGCGCTCGATGTCCTGCGCCCCGACCGGAGCGGTCACGAGACTGGCCGCGACGACGAGCGCGGCGAGCGACCCGAAGAGACGTTTGCGTTCGCGCATCGGGCCTTCGTGTCCGGCGGCCGGGGAGGACGCGGGCGCCCCCAGGGGAGTCGCCCTTCGCCACGCGTCACCGCGACGGGAACTCCTCCGGCGCGGCTGTCGCCCCTTTCGAGGGGAGAAGCCTGCCAGAAAGGACGGCTGGCGTCACGTCAGAGACTCGGCACGCCCGGGCCGGCCCTTCGGCTGCGGCGTGTCGGCCGGACTCGTTCCCACCCTCCGACCCCGGTTACGCTCGGACTACGTCCGCTGTCGGAGGAGGCGGGGATGGGCGAGGACCCTTCCCGGTCGCGCGACCGCGACCGGCCAGAGACGGACCCACCCACCCGGTCGCGCGACCGCGACCGGCCAGAAACGGACCCACCCACCCGGTCGCGCAGGCGCGACCGGCCCTGGATCATGCGGACGTACTCCGGCCACACGTCGGCGGAGGCGTCGAACGATCTGTACCGGAGCAACCTCGAGAAGGGCCAGACGGGGCTCTCGGTCGCCTTCGACCTGCCGACCCAGACCGGCTACGACGCGGATCACGGGCTCGCCCGCGGCGAGGTCGGCAAGGTCGGGGTCCCGATCAGCTCGATCGCGGACATGCGGACGCTGTTCGAGGGGATCCCCCTCGAACAGATGAACACCTCGATGACGATCAACGCGACCGCGATCTGGTTGCTCGCGCTCTACGTCGCCGTCGCCGACGAGCAGGGGGCGGACCACGCCGAGCTGAAGGGCACGACCCAGAACGACATCCTGAAGGAGTACCTCTCCCGGGGGACCTACATCTTCCCGCCGCCGGCCTCGATGCGGCTGACCGCGGACCTCGTCGAGTACACGGTCCGCGAGATGCCGGCGTGGAACCCGCTGAACATCTGCTCCTACCACCTCCAGGAGGCGGGGGCGACGCCGGTGCAGGAGGTGGCGTTCGCCCTCGCGAACGCCTGCGCGGTGCTCGACACCGTGAGGGAACGCGGCGTCTCCGAGGACGAGTTCCCTCGCGTCGTCGGGCGGATCTCGTGGTTCCTGAACGCGGGCATCCGGTTCGTCGAGGAGGTCGCGAAGACCCGTGCCTTCGTCGAGCTGTGGGACCGGATCACGCGTGAGCGCTACGGCGTCGAGGATCCGAAGATGCGCCGCTTCCGCTACGGGGTCCAGGTGAACTCGCTCGGGCTCACCGAGCAGCAGCCGGAGAACAACATCGCCCGGATCCTGCTGGAGATGCTCGGCGTCAGCCTGTCGCGGGACGCGCGGGCCCGCGCCATCCAACTGCCGGCGTGGAACGAGGCGCTGGGTCTGCCGCGACAGTGGGACCAGCAGCTGTCCTTGCGGATGCAGCAGATCCTCGCCGAGGAGACCGACCTGCTCCTCTACGACGACCTCTTCGAGGGATCGCGCGTGATGGATCAGCTGACGGCCGAGATCGTCGAGGCGGCCCAGGCGGAGCTCGACCGCATCCTCGACATGGGCGGGGCGGTCGAGGGGGTCGAGTACATGAAGACCGAGCTCGTGCGCTCGAACGCGAAGCGCATCCGCCGCGTCGAGTCGGGCGAGCAGACCGTCGTCGGGGTGAACGCGTTCACCGGGTCCGAGCCGTCCCCGCTGGTGACCGGCGAGGGCGGAGGGATCCTGAAGGTGCCCGACAGCGCCGACGAGGACCAGATCGCGCGACTGGAGGCATGGCGGGACACGCGCGACGACGCGGCGGTGAAGGGCGCCCTCGCGCGTCTCCGGGC
>JBOHEE010000380.1:0-13389 GCA_050700895.1 Nitriliruptorales bacterium
CGACCGCGTCGGTCGCGCCGGCCCCGATCCCAAAGCCGGACGTCCAGGTGCTGCTCGTGTGGACGTCGGGGGGGCTGCCCGCGGCGTTCGCCGACCGGGTCGCCGAGCTCCCGGGCGTCGAGCAGACGACGGTCGTCCGCGGCGACCGCGTCGACCTCGTGGGCTCGACGACCGCCGAGGGCAAGGCCGTCGACGCGCCCGGCAGGGGCTGGATGATCCCGCTCGACGCGCTCGCCGTCGACCCGGCGTCCTACGCGGCCTTCCTCCCCGCGTCGGCGCGCGAGACGGTCGCCGACCTGGAGGCCGGCGAGGCGCTGCTCGGCGAGACATCGGCGCGTCTGCGGGCGGTGGACGTGGGAGGCCGCCTGCGGCTCACCGACGGCAACGAGGTCACGGTCGCGGGGGTCCTCCCGGACACGCTGGTCGGGGGAGCGGAGCTCGTCGTGCCCGTCGCCGGCGCCGACGCCGTCGGGGTCACGACCGAACGGTTCGTGCTCGTGACCTACCGGGGAGACCGCGGCGGCGTCGAGGTCGCGCTCCGGGAAGCCGCCCCGGACGGCACCGCGGTGCGCGTGCGGGGGCCGGGGGAGACCCCCTACCTCCGCCACGGCGACGCGGTCCTGCCCCAGGCGCTCCTGAAGGACGTCTTCGGGGAGTTCGCGTACCGGCGTCCCGACGGGGGGCGCGACTTCGTCCAGGACCCCGACTGGGCGGCCGAGAACATCGTCACGGCGGACGTGCCGATCCTCGGCTCGGTCCGCTGCCACCGCGGCATCGTCAAGGCGCTGAAGGGCGCGCTCGGCGAGCTGGAGGCGCGCGGGCTCGCCCACCTCGTCGACCCCGACGCCTACGCCGGCTGCTGGAACCCCCGGCTGATCTCGGAGGGCGGGAGCGTGTCCCGCCACGCCTGGGGCATCGGTTTCGACGTGAACGCCGACGCGAACCCGACCGGGCAGGGCTCCGGCCAGGACCGCCGCCTCGTCGAGGTCATGCAGCGGTGGGGCTTCACGTGGGGCGGCTTCTGGCTCGTCCCCGACCCGATGCACTTCGAGTACCTCGAACCACCCGACGAGATCGCCCTCAAGGTCCCCACCGGCTGATGCCACCTCCGCCGCCGACTGGCGACCCTGGTACCTTCTGTCCTCCCCGGGGGCCTTAGCTCAGCTGGCTAGAGCGCTTGCTCGACACGCAAGAGGTCACAGGTTCGACTCCTGTAGGCCCCACCGTCTCCGCGACCGAGCCCCGGCCACGCGCCGGGGCCTCGCTCTTGGCCGGATCGTTGGACCGCCGTTGGAGTGACAAGGCTGCTGGAGCCGGTCACCCCGTCAGTGGTCGAGGAGCCCGAGCTTCATCCCTTCGGCTACGGCGCTGGCGCGCTTGTTCACGCCGAGCTTGTCGTAGAGCTCCTGGGCGTAGGCCTTCACCGTGCGTTCCGTCACGCCCAGGCGCTCGCCGATCTCCTTGTTCGTGAGCCCGTCCGCCATCCCCTCCAGCACCTGCTGCTGGCGCGGAGAGAGGTTCGGGCCGGTCGCGATGCGTGCGATGTCGAAGACCATCGTCGACTCGTCCGGCGAGGCCATGTCGCTCGGGTCCTCGAAGACGAGCTCGATCGGTCCGAGATGGGTCACGTCTCCGTGCCGCAGCACAGCAGAGCCGGTGATCGCTTCGCCGTTGACCTTCGTGGTGGCGGAACCGCCGAGGGGCGTGAGGACGAAGGAGCCGGCCTGGCGCCGGATGGAGGCGTGCACCCGCGACACACGCGGGTCGTCGATGGTGTAGGTGTTGTCGGCGCGGCGACCGAGGGTCGCGTGCTCCTCGTCGAGGCGGAGCACCGTG
This sequence comes from Nitriliruptorales bacterium, assembly GCA_050700895.1. Taxonomy (GTDB): domain Bacteria; phylum Actinomycetota; class Nitriliruptoria; order Nitriliruptorales; family JAHWKO01; genus JBOHEE01. Next base: position 1,837 of record JBOHEE010000380.1, read on the forward strand.
CCGGCGAGGGCACCGTTGCGCACGGTCAGGGTCGGCACGGGGACGACCGGGCTGGCCTTGGGGAGCATGAGCGTCCAGTTGTTGACGATCCCGGAAGGATGTCACCTCCGCCTGCTCCGTGCCTACCGCCTTCGGCCGTGGCCGGTTCGCGCGTCAGCCACGCAGCATGCGACGGGTTCTGGGGTCAGCCGGTCGTGGCGTCCTCGGCGAGCTCTGCGTCGCCCACCGCCTGCCGGCTGGGGACGTCGCGGAAGACCCGGTCGAGCCAGAGGGCACCCGCGCCGAGGGCGAACGGGAGGATGAGCACCACGAGCAGCGCCCACAACCCGTTCACGGCGTTCCTCTCACGCGAGGTCGGGCCGAGTATACGAAGCGTCACGGCCCAACCGAAGCATCCCCGATGCCCCGTCGTGACTACTGCCTCTGCTCCGGCGCGACGAGGAGCCCCCGCAGTGCCGTCTCCAAGACGAGGGCGGTGAGGCGCTGGCGGTCGGGCCAGGGGAAGTCCGGCTTGGCGATGAGCAGGGAGGTGAGCCCGTGGACCATGGTCCACAGACTGGTCGCGACGAGGAACGTGTCGGACTCGGCGATGACACCGGACTCGATGCACTGTTGGACGTCGACGACGAGGTCGCCGAAGCCCGCCTCGGCGAGCACCTCCTCGGTGTGGGCCTCCTCGGGCCACTCGCTCGGCTTGTGCATGAAAAGGATGCGGTAGACCTCGGGGTTCTCGAGCCCGAAGTGGACATAGGCCTCGCCCCGCGCACGGAGGCGCTCGACAGGGTCTTCGATGCCCTCGACCGCCGCGTCCATCGTGCGGTCGAACGAGCTGAACTCCGCCTCGCACACGGCGAAGAACAGCTCGTCCTTGTCCCCGAAGTGGAGGTAGATCGACGGGGGAGTGCACCCCACCTCCGTGGCCACCTGCCGGATCGAGACCGCGTCCTTGTCGCCGGCCTCGAGGAGGAGGCGGCGGGCGGCCGCGAGGATCTCGTCCCGCAGCCGCTCGCCCTCGCCCCGCGGTGCCCTGGTCCTCTGCGTCCGGCTCGTCATGGCGCGGCCGGCGCGGGGGCCGGCTGACCGGCCTCGGCGTCGAGATCGCCACCCTCGCGCAGGCCGATCCGTTCGTGGAGGCGCCGCAGCCGGGCTGGGGCCCACCAGTTCGCCGCCCCCGCGAGCCGCATGAACGCCGGCACGAGCGTCCCGCGGATCAGGAACGCGTCGGTGACGACCGCGAGCGCGAGCCCGATCCCGAACAGCTTGACGTCGCGGACGCCGGACGTCGCCATCGCGGCGAACACGATCGCGATGAGGAGCGCCGCGGAGGTCACGATCCTCCCCGTCTTCTCGAGTCCCACCGCCACCGAGGTCACGTTGTCGCCGCCGAGGTCGTGCTCCTCCTTGATCCGGGAGAGCAGGAACACCTCGTAGTCCATCGAGAGCCCGAACGCGATGCAGAACATGAGGATCGGCATCGTGACCGCGATCGTGCCCACCGGCGTGAAGCCGAGGAGCCCGGCGAGGTGGCCGTCCTGGAAGACCCAGACCATCGCCCCGAACGTCGCCGACAGGCTGAGGAGGTTCAGCACGACCGCCTTCGTCGGGACCAGCAGGCTGCCGAACATGAGGAAGAGCACGACGAACGTGACGACCCCGATCAGCCCGAGCGCGAGCGGCAGGCGGCCGAACAGCGCGGTCTTCGAGTCCACGAGTTCCGCGGAGCCGCCGCCGACGAGGACGTCGAACGGGGCCTCCATCGCGCGGATCTCGGTGACGATCGCCTCGCCCTCGGGGGAGATCGGCTCGACCTCGGGTACCACCGAGAACCAGGTGCCGTCCGCCGCGGCGAACCGCGCCGAGGACGGGGTCGCCGGGAACGCAGGGATGCCGTTCACGTAGGAGCCGGTGACGGCGTCGACGCGCGCGACCCCGTCGATGCGGGAGAGGTCGGTCGCGAAGGCGGCGATGTCGTCGCGGCGGGAGGCGGGGTCGCCGATGCCGGTCGCGACGACCGAGGTGGCGGCCGACTCGAACGAGGAGAACTCCTCGCGGATCGTGTCGAGTGCGACCCGGCTCGTCGCCGCCTGCGGCAGCGAGCGGTCGTCGGGGATGCCGAACTCGATGCCGAGGAACGGCGCCCCGAGCACGGCGAGGAGCGCGATGACCGCGGTCGCCACCGGCCACGGGCGGCGCATCACGAACAGCGCGCTGCGGTGCCAGTAGCCCTTGCCCTCCGCGTCCGGGGAGCGGCGGATGACGCGGAGCCGGTCGACGTTGCGGCCGATGACCGCGAGCAGCGCCGGGAGGACGACGACCGCGCCGATCCCGGCGATCGCCACGACCGGGATGCCGGCGTAGGCGAACGAGCGCAGGAACGACAGCGGGAAGACGAGCAGGGCCGCCAGGGAGACCGCGACGGTGGCCGCGCTGAACGCGACCGTCCGTCCGGCGGTCCGGATGGTGCGCCGGACGGCGGTGTGCGGGTCGTGGCCGTGGGCGAGCTCCTCGCGGAAGCGCGACACGATGAAGAGCGCGTAGTCGATGGCGAGGCCGAGCCCGAGCCCGGTCGTGAGGTTCAGCGCGAAGATCGAGACGTCGGTGAACGCGGCGACGATGCGGAGCACGAGGAAGGTGCCGAGGATCGCGATCACGCCGACCGCCAGCGGCAGGCTCGCGGCGACGACGCTGCCGAAGATGAACACCATGAGGACGAGCGTGACCGGGATGGCGATCGCCTCCGCGCGTGCCAGGTCGCGCTCGATCGTGGTCGTCATCTGGCTGAAGACCTGCGCCGGGCCCGTCACCGCGACGGTGATCGCGCCGTCGGTGCGGGTGTAGCCCTCGGCGTGCTCCTCGGCCCACGTGAGCATGGCGTCGTCGTCGCCCTCGGTCCGGGCGAGCACGAGGGCGCGCATGCCGTCGCCGTCCTTCAGCGGGGGAGGGGATCCGAGCGCCCAGTAGGAGGTCGCCTGCTCGATGCCCTCCTCTGCGGCGAGCTCCTCGGTGAGGGCCATCCCGGCCGCGGCGACCGCGGGGTCGTCGACCGACCCTTCGTTCGCGGTGACGAGCAGCACGAGGTTCGGCTCCGCCTGGCCGAAGACCTCGCGGATGGTCTGGTCGGCGAGCGCCGACTCCGAGGACGGGTCGTCGAAGCCGCCCGAGGACAGCTCGGAGGCGACCCCGCCGCCGAACGCACCGGCGAGGGCGAGGCCGACGACGGCGACGGCGAGGACGAGGCGGCGGTGGCGCACCACCGCGTGGGAGAGACGCTGCAACATGCCGGAGACCTCCGGGTGGGTCGGCGATGAACGCCGATAACCTAACGATGGAAAATTACCGGCGGTAAGTTAACAGCGACAGGCAGCCACGTCGAGCGGTCGGGGAGGAGGCGTGGCGCGATCGAGGGCAGGCTCTACGCGCGGCAGGCCTCAGCCGCCGAAGCCCTCGTGGACGTCGTCGAGGGTGAGCTGCTCGGTTCGCGGCCCGGCCGCGACCGTGGCGGTCTCGAGCTCCTCACCGGTGATCGCGGTCCACCACCAGCGCATGCCGCGGGGCGGGTTGCGCGCGCCGAGACGCTCGAAGGGGACGTCGGTGCGCCCGAGGAAGGCGAGCTCGGCGAGAACGTTCAGGACCGTGCGCCGGACGTGCTCGTCGCGCGGGTAGTCGGCCCGGAGCAGCGCGAGGACGTCAGGCTTCGCCTCCGTGGCCCGGTAGCGCGGAGCGGACTCGTGTGGCCCCACCGCGAGCCGCTGACGCGCCTCGCGCCACAGCAGCCGCTGCCGCCCGAACCAGTCCCACGCGTACATAGGGGGTCTGTCCATCGGGGTCAGGATATGCCGCTTCAGGCCCACATCGCCCCGCGCGAACTCAGGACCCCACCGGGAGGTGGGTTCCCAGCACGCGGAAGAAGCCCTCGAGGGTGCGGAGGGTGAGCCCCCACAGGATCGCGTCGTTGTCGAGCCGGATCGCGGGGAAGCGGCGCAGGAGCGCGAACCGGTAGGTGGTGGCGTTGCGGCGGTCGAGGAGGTAGCCGAGCGGGACCCACAGAGCCTCGGCGACCTCGACCGGGTCCGGCCGCAACGGCGCGGGGTCGGCGTCGAGCGCGAAGACGAAAGGGGACACGCGCCCGCCCGAACCACGGCCGGTCTGGTCGTCGAGACGCCCGACGGGATCGGGCAGCAGCAGGCCGACCTCCTCCTCCGCCTCCCGGCGGGCCGTGGCCGCGAGGTCGTGGTCCTCGGCGTCGACCCGCCCACCCGGCAGGGCGACGTGGCCCGACCAGCGGTCGCCGAGGCGCTTCGTCCGCACGATGAGGAGCGCACGGACCTCGTCGCGGTCGTGCTCATGGAGGACCAGGGCCGTCGCCGCCTCCAGCCCAGGGGCCGGCGCCGCGAGCCGGGGCTCGTAGCTCTCGACCCGCGCGACGACGGTCGCGAAGTCCAACCTCACATGTGCTCGATGAGCGCGTCGGCGAACGCGCTCGTCTTGAGCTCTGTCGCCCCGTCCATCATCCGCGCGAAGTCGTAGGTGACGAGCTTCTTCCCGATCGTCGTCTCCATCGCGCGGAGGATCGCGTCGGCGGCCTCGGCCCAGCCCATGTGGCGCAACATCATCTCGCCGGAGAGGATCACCGACGACGGGTTGACCTTGTCCTGGCCGGCGTACTTCGGCGCGGTGCCGTGGGTCGCCTCGAAGATGGCGTGGCCGGTGTTGTAGTTGACGTTGCCCCCGGGGGCGATGCCGATGCCGCCGACCTGGGCCGCCAGGGCGTCGGAGATGTAGTCGCCGTTCAGGTTCATCGTCGCGATGATGTCGTACTCGTCGGCCCGCGTGAGGATCTGCTGGAGGAACGCGTCGGCGATGACGTCCTTCACGAGGAGCTTCCCCGCGTCGAGGGCCTCCTGCTGCTCGGCGTTCGCGGCGTCGCGGCCCTTGCTCTCCACCGTCTCGTCCCACTGCTGCCAGGTGTGGGTGCGGTCCCCGTACTCCTGGCGGGCGACCTCGTAGCCCCAGCGGCGGAAGGCCCCCTCGGTGAACTTCATGATGTTGCCCTTGTGGACGAGCGTCACGGTCGGGTAGCCGCGATCCATCGCGTAGTCGATCGCCGAGCGCACGAGCCGCTTCGTGCCCTCCTCCGACACCGGCTTGATGCCGAACCCGGCGGTGTCGGGGAAACGCACCTCGCCGGTCACCCCGAGCTCCTCGCGCATGAAGCTCATGAGCTTCTTCGCCTCGGCGGAGCCGGCCTCCCACTCGATGCCGGCGTAGACGTCCTCGGTGTTCTCCCGGAAGATCACCATGTCGACCTTCTCGGGCTGGTTGACCGGGGAGGGCACGCCGGCGAAGTGGCGGACGGGGCGGACGCAGGCGTAGAGGTCGAGCCGCTTGCGGAGCGCGACGTTCAGCGACCGGATGCCGCCGCCGACCGGTGTGGTGAGCGGGCCCTTGATGCCGATCAGGTACTCCGAGAACGCCTCGACGGTCTCCTCGGGGAGCCAGATCGGCTCGCCGTAGACCTCGTTCGCGGTCTCGCCGGCGTAGACCTGCATCCAGACCAGCCGGCGGTCGCCGCCGTAGGCCTTCGCGACCGCGGCCTCGAGGACGCGATGGGCGGCCGCCCAGATGTCCGGGCCGGTCCCGTCGCCCTCGATGTAGGGGATGATCGGCTCGTCCGGGACGCGCAGCTCGCCCTCCTGCAGGCTGATCTTCTCACCCTGGTCAGGAGTCTCGATCCTGTCGTAGGCCACGGCTGGCTCCTCGGGAATGCGGTGATGGGGTCGTCCCCATGAGGCTAGTGGAGGCTGCTCGCCGCCCATGACGCCGAACGCCCCGCCCCGCCTGGGCTCTCGAGGCCGCCGTGATACTTCTGGGCAGCGATCGCAGGGCCCGATTTGCGCTCGTCCGGTCTGTTAGGTAAGGCTGCCCTAACCTACCGCGTCCCGGAGAGGGGATGACATGATCTCAGGTGTCCGGACCCGCACGCGGGTCCTCGCGCTCGTCGCTGCCGCTGCGGCCGCCCTCGCGCTCGGCGCGTGCGGCGGCGACGACGGCGCCGATGTCCGTCAGCTCGACGGCGGCACCGGCGCCGGGACGGGCACCGGGGCTGGGACCGGGACGGGCACCGGGGCTGGGACCGGGACGGGCACTGGGGCTGGGACGGGCACTGGGGGTGGGACCGGGTCGGGTACCGGCACCGGGACGGGCACCGGGGGCTGACAGCCCACGCCCTGAGGCGCTCCTCCATCCCTGGAGCGCGAGGAGCAGGATGGCGAGCAGCCAGGCCGCGTGTCGGGCGAGGTCGGCGGCCGCAAGCCGCTGGTAGGCGGGGAGGGCCGCCGTCCAGATCCCACGCCACGGGTCACCGATCGAGAACGGGTAGATCCAGGTCGCCTCGCCCTGCCGGCCGGCCACGAGGAACCAGGCGGTCGTGAAGGCCCCGAGGCTCACGAGCGCCAGGAGGGCCGCCCGGCGCGTCCTCGAGGCGTTCGCCCACGCCGCGACCGCGAGGACCGCGAGGGGCAGGACGACGACGACCTGACGGCCGGGGAACCACCAGCCGTGCATGGTCGCCGCGAGGAACGTGGCGCCCAGCCATCCGACGACGAGCGGGGCGAGGACGGGCGCGCGGAGCGCGTCCCGCCGGAGGAAGGCCACGATCGCCGGCACGCCCAGGAGCCACGCCGGCTGCCACGCGGCCAGGCCGACGTCGCGGTCGACGAGCAGCCCGATCAGACGGATCGTGCGGCCGGGGTAGTTCGGGGCCGTCCCGAGGACCGACGCCTCGCCGCCGTGTTCGGCGAAGAACCGGCCGGTGGCGTAGACCGTCAAGCCGCCGTACCAGGCGAGGTGGGCGGCGACGTAGGCGACACACGCCACGCCGAGGACCGCGACCAGGGCCCGCGCCCCCCGGCCCTCGCGGCGTGCCCGCAGCAGCCCGAGGACTGCGAGGACCCCCGCGACCGGGACGTACTTGACGGACAGCCACGGCAGCGCCACCACCGCGATGACGATGCCGGCGAACCACGCACGGCGTCCGGGGGAGAGCAGCGCCGCGACGCCCACCGTCGTCGCGAGCGCCGCGGGCAGTTCGGGATAGAGCTGCGAGCCGTAGGCGACGAGGGGCAGCGTCCCCCCGAGGCCGACGACCGCGACGACCGCGGTCGCGACGCCGACGTCGAGTCGGCGCACCGCGATCCACACGAGGAGGGCGGCCAGGGCTCCTGCGAGCACCGCGAGCGCCGCCTTCGCCCCGGCTGCCCCGCCGAGGCCGGCCGGGGCCGCCAGGAGGGCGGGAAGCAGCGGGTCGTGCGGCTCGACGATGCGGCCGTCGGGAAGCACGCGGCCCTGGGGCCGGCTCCGGCGGTATTCCGGATACTCGGGGTCGTCGTACTCGTCGGCGACGTCGAGCGAGCCATCCTCCCAGAGGCTGATCGCGGTGATCAGGTAGAACGGCTCGTCCCCGCTGACGGGCGCCCGGGAGGCCGAGACCGGGATGGCGGCCGCGGCGACGAGGCCGACGAGGATGCCGGCGGCGGCACTGGCGACGACGATCCGGAGGTGGGAGGTCAAGGGTCTTCTGCCGATGTGCGAGCGGGACGCGGAGAGCCTACGCTCCTTGTTAGGTTAGGTGAACCTAACAAGGACTGGACCTCCAGGAGCTCGCCCGTGCCCACCACCCGACTGCTGGCGCTCGTCGCCCTTCTCTCGCTGCTGGCGAGCGCCTGCATCTCCGCGTTCGGCGACGACCGGACGGTACGGATCTACACCGGCCGCCACTACGACCTCGAGCAGGCCTTCCAGCAATTCGCCGACGAGACGGGGATCGACGTCGAGTTCCTCAACGGGGGCGACGCCGAGCTGCGTGAACGCATCCTCGCCGAGGAGGAGGACACCCTCGCCGACGTCTACATGACCGTCGACGCCGGCAACCTCCACATCGCCGAGGAGCAGGGCATCTTCCAGCCGCTGCGGTCGGACGCGCTCGAGGAGGCGATCCCGGCCGAGCTCCGCGACCCGGACGGCCACTGGTTCGGGCTGTCGCTGCGGGCGCGGACGATCGTCTACTCCCCGGAGCGCGTCGATCCGTCAGAGCTCTCCACCTACGAGGCGCTCGCCGACCCGAGGTGGCAGGGCAGAGTGTGCATGCGCAACTCGACGAACGTCTACACGCAGTCGCTCGTCGCGAGCCTCATCGCCCATCACGGCCGCGAGGAGGCGCACGAGATCGTGGCGGGCTGGGCGCGCAACGCCGAGATCCTGAACAGCGACATCCAGATCCTCGAGACGATCGCGAGCGGGGGCTGCGACGTCGGCATCACGAACCACTACTACCTCGCCCGGCTCATGGAGGACGATCCCGACTATCCGGTGGAGGTCTTCTGGCCGAACCAGGGCGGAGCCGACGCCCGCGGCGTCCACGTGAACATCTCCGGCGCCGGCGTGACCCGCTGGGCCGACGACCCCGACCTCGCTCGACAGCTCATCGAGTGGCTCGCCACCGACGGCCAGAACCTCTTCGTCGACGGCAACCACGAATTCCCCGTGAACCCCGCCGTCGAGCCCGAGCCGCTCATCGCCGGCTTCGGGGAGTTCGAGCGCGACACCCTGAACGCGGGCGAGTTCGGCGGGCTGAACGCCGAGGCGGTCCGCCTCATGGACGAGGTCGGCTACCCGTGAGCGCCTCAAGTAGCGACAGCGGTAGGCGCCTGATCCTGAGGCGGACATGAGCGGGGCCGCCACGATCGAGCGGACGCGCGTCCCGCGCGCCGCCCGCTCCGCGAACCGTCCGGCGTGGCGCTCGGTCGCCTTCGTCGCGGCCGGGCTCGTCCTGCTCCCGGTCGTCGTCGTCGCGTCGAGCATCCTCACCCCCTCGGTGGACACGTGGCGTCACCTCTGGGCGACCCGTCTCCCCGGCGCGCTGGTCGAGACCGTGCTGCTGCTGCTCGGCGTCGGGGTCGGGACGCTCGTGCTCGGTGCCGGGTTCGCCTGGCTCACGACCGCGTACAGGTTCCCCGGCCGCCGCCTCCTGTCGTGGCTGCTGGTGCTGCCGCTCGCGATGCCCGCGTACGTGCTCGGGTTCCTCGCCCTCGCGACGCTCGGTCACGCGGGGCCGATCCAGTCCGGGCTGCGCGGCGTCTTCGGGTCCGGGATCTGGTTCCCGGACATCCGCTCGGTCGGCGGTGCCGCGACCGTGATGTCGCTGTCGCTCTACCCCTACGTCTACCTGCTCGCCCGCGCGGCCTTCCACGAGCAGGCCGCGGCGACCTACGAGGCGGCGAGGGCCCTCGGCCAGGGCCCGCTCGCGGCGGTGCGGCGGGTGGTGCTCCCGCTCGCCCGCCCCTCGCTCGCGGCCGGCGTGACCCTGGTGATGATGGAGACCCTCACCGACTTCGCAACCGTCCAGTACTTCAACGTGGAGACCATCTCGGTCTCCGTCTACCGGGTGTGGCAGGGGATGTTCGACCGCACGGCGGCGACCGAGCTGGCCGCTCTCGTGCTCCTCGTCGCGGTCGGCATCCTCCTCGCCGAGCGGGCCTTCCGCGGCCGCGCCCGCTTCCACCAGCAGGGAGGCGCCGGGCGCCGGATGCCGGCCGTCACCCTCCACGGCTGGCGGGCGTGGGCGGCGACGGGCGCCTGCCTCGCGCTCGTCGGCGTGGCGTTCGCCGGGCCGGTCGCGCAGCTGGTCGCATGGTCGGGCGCCGAGACGATCCGCGGCGTCCGAGGGGTCGTCGACGTCCGCTTCTTCACGTACCTCGGCCGCAGCGCGACGATCGCGGCGGTCGTGGCGGCCGCCTGCGTCGTCATCGCGGTTCTCGTCGCGAACGGGGTCCGCTTCTCGGGCGGCCGCGCCACCCGGCTGGCCGCGCAGCTGACGACCGCCGGCTACGCGGTCCCCGGCGTGGTCGTCGCGATCGGCGTGCTCGCGGTGCTCGCCGGCCTCGACGCGGCGTCGGACGCCCTTGGGCTGCCCTTCGGTCGGGCGCTGCTCGTGACGGGGTCGCTCGCGGGGCTGCTCTACGCCTACGTCGTACGGTTCCTCGCCCTGGGCTTCAACAGCGTGGACGCGAGCCTCGAGAAGGTGACCCCGAGCATGACGATGTCGGCGATGTCGCTCGGCGCCTCCACGGTGCGCGTCGTGCGTCGGGTCCACCTCCCGCTGATGCGGAGCGGGCTCGGCGTCGCCCTCGTGCTCGTCGCGATCGACGCCCTCAAGGAGCTGCCGATCGTGCTCCTCCTGCGGCCCTTCGGCTGGGACACCCTCGCGGTCTGGGTGTGGCAGCTCGCCTCGGAGTCCCGCTGGGAGTCCGCGGCCCTGCCCGCGCTCACGATCGTCGCGGCGGCGCTCGTGCCGGTGCTGCTCCTGTTCCGCCGGACCGCCCGGGGCGGCGACGACCTCGACGCGCGCGACACCGTGCCGGAGATCGGGGTGGTGGGATGAGCCGCACCGTCCTCGAGCTCCGCGACGTCCATCGCTCGTACGGGCAGACTCCGGCGGTCCGCGGGCTGAGCTTCTCGGTCGAGGCAGGCGAGCTCGTCGCGCTCGTCGGGCCCAGCGGGTGCGGGAAGTCGACCGCCCTGCGCCTCGTCGCCGGCCTCGAGGTCCCCGAGTCCGGGTCGGTGCTCATCGACGGGGAGGTCGTGGCCGGCGAGGGCCGGTTCGTCCCGCCGGAACGGCGCCAGGTCGGCATCGTCTTCCAGGACCACGCCCTGTTCCCGCACCTCACGGTCGCCGACAACGTCGCCTTCGGCCTGGGGGAGCGGCGGACCCCCGCCCGCGAGACCCGGGTCGCTGAGATCCTCGAGCTCGTCCGGCTCGGGGGGCACGCCGACCGCTACCCGCACGAGCTGTCGGGCGGGGAGCAGCAGCGGGTCGCGCTCGCGCGGGCGCTCGCCCCCGATCCGGCGGTCATCCTGCTCGACGAGCCGTTCTCCGACCTCGACCGCAACCTCCGCCTGCGGGTCCGGGCCGAGACGGTCGCGCTGCTGCGCGGGACGGGGACGACGGCGGTCTTCGTCACCCACGACCAGGCCGAGGCGCTCGCCGTCGGCGAGCGGGTCCTCGTGATGCGGACCGGCCGGCTCGAGCAGTCGGGGGTCCCCGCCGAGGTCTTCCACGCGCCGACGAACCGCTTCGTCGCGACCTTCATGGGCGAGGCCGACTTCCTGCCCGGCGTCGTCCGCGCAGGCGCCCTCGTCACCGAGGCGGGCCCCTGCCCGCTGCCGAGCGGCGCCGCGGAGGGCGAGGCGCTCGAGGTGATGGTCCGTCCGCACGAGGTGACGTTCACCGTCGACCCGGGCGGCGACGACGTCGTCGCCGGCACCGAGTTCCAGGGCGGCTTCGCCCTCTACGAGCTCCGGCTCGCCTCCGGCCGGACCGTGCGGTCCCTCCAGCCGCACACGGTCGTCGTCGCGCCGGGGACGGCTGTGCGGGTCGTCGTCGACCATGGCCACGTCCCGGCCCTGTTCCAGGGGCAGGCGGCGGTCCACCGCGATCCCGCGGGCGCCGCCGGCGCCCCGCTCTCGCCGTCCGCCGCGTCCCCGCGGGCCTGAGGC
>JBOHEE010000381.1:0-1622 GCA_050700895.1 Nitriliruptorales bacterium
GGCTCCGGCAGCCCGCAGGCGCACACCAGCCCGGCACGTCCCGCGACGAGCAGTGGCGGCGCGAGGAACGTGAGCGCAACGTGCTGGAGCATGTGGGCGCTGAACAGCGTCCCCCCGAGGGCTTCCAGCGGCGACAGCAACGCGACGACGAGCCACCCCAGGCCCACCCCAGGCCCACCCCAGGCCCGCCCAGCCGCACGCCAGCCGCCACCCGGGCAGCGCGCCACGGCCACCCTCGCTCCGGCGCAGCCGGCCCGCCCCCGACCCGTACAGCAGGCCCGCCGCGAGCAGGCCGGCTACCGCGTCCGGATGCCAGCCCCACGTCCACCACAGCTCCCCCGGGGGACCACCTGCCCGCCGTGCGCGGACACCGCCCTCACGATGAGCCACCGGTCGGCGTCGGCGGTCGCTGATGTCTCACTGGGGGCTCCGGGGGAGGCCCCGTCGGCGAAGCCGTGGTTCGAGGTTGTGGGTCGTGGCCCGCTCGTCGACCGAATCGTCGAACGCGCCGACGGGCGCGGTCGAGGGGACGTGCGGGCCGCTGTGGGTGGGCCGCACGGGGTAGAGCTGCTCCGGGGGCGGAGCCGGCTCGCTGACGTGGCTCGCGGACAGTGCGGGGATGTCGACGGTCGCGCAGCCCGCGGCGGCTGCGGCTGCCTCCGCCGCCTGCTCGTCGATCGTGATGCCGGTGGTGGCCGGCGGCTCTCTCGTCACGACGAGGAGCACGACGATCCCCGCCACGCCCAGGATGGTGCCGCCCACGGCCGTGAACCGACAGCGGCGAGCCCGCCGTCTCTGCTCTTGCTCCTTGCGGGCGCCCTCCCGTCGCGCACGTTCGCGGCGCTGCCGCTTCGTGAGGCGACGCTCCTCGGCCATCACCGTCTCCCTTCAAGGGCCGCTCACGTCGGTGCGGTCGGGCGATCCCCCCGGCGTCGGCGCCGGTCGGCCGCCTCCTCGCGAGCGACCCAGCGGAAGAAGGTGACCGCCATCACGCCGATGATGATCCCGGAGCCGACGAGCTTCATGAGCAGCCCCGCGAGCTGCTGGTCGCCGATCGCGGTCAGACCCCACAACCGGGGCATCGCGGCGTACTCGGCGTAGAGCGGGGTCGAGCCGAAGGTGAGGAACGACGCCGGCAGGGTCGGCAGGAGCAGCTGGAGGAACAGGTAGCCGATCCGCGCCGGCGGCTCCAGGCGCGGCGCCTCGGGCAGCGGGCTGAGCACCGGCCACCACAGGACGAGCCCGGAGGTCACCCAGGCGACGTGCATGAGGAGGTGGACCCGGTCGGAGGCGAGGTAGGCGGACACGACCGGAGGCCAGTGGCTGGCCACGAGGATCACGCTGACCACCAGCCAGGCCGCTCCCGGACGGCGCAGGAAGCGGGCCAGGCGCCGCAGCGGCCGCGGCTCGAGCAGCCAGCGCAAGAGCCAGGCGGGCAGCCCGAGCAGCAGCAGTCCCGGCGCGACCATGGCGAGCAGCAGGAACTGGACCATGTGGGCGGAGAGCAGGACGTTCTCGGACAGGTCGTCGAGCGGCCAGTCGGCGGCGACCCACAGGGTCGCGACGCCGAGGAGGAACTGGACGACCTGCCGCCGGGTCGCGGGCTCGCGGCCGGGTGGCGC
>JBOHEE010000382.1:0-9624 GCA_050700895.1 Nitriliruptorales bacterium
TCCTCGCCGACGTCGAAGACGTCGACGATGTTCGGATGGCGGATGCTGCGCATCAGGCGCACCTCGTCGAGGAACATGCGGACGAACTCGGGTTCCTCGACGAGCTCCGTGAGCATCGCTTTGACCGCGACGAGCCGGTCGCCGTCCTTCAGCCCCGCGACCTGGATCGTCCGGTTGCGGCTGTCGTACTCGGCGACCTCGCTCCGCTTCACCTGTCCCCGCTCCGAGGCGGTGCCGATGGTGAATCCCGGTCGGACCTCGTCCTCGGTCGGCAGCACGACCGCCCCGACGATCGCCGCCGCCGGCGCCTCGGCGAGAAGCTGCGCGGCCGGCGTTCCGCGGTCCTGCGCGCGGACCACGGGCAGATCGGCGAGCTCGATCCGGTGGCCGGTGCCCTCCTCGTCGACGAGGAGGAGCGCGTGGTCCGTCGTGCACCGCAGCACCGCCGCGAGGGGGTCGTGGGCGTGCGTGTGCGCAGGGCTCGTCCGCCGCTCGGGGATCGGCTTCACGAAGCCGCCGGCGGTCACGTAGACGGTCACCTCCTGGGCGACGAACCCGGCCCGGGAGCCGCCCGCGAGGACGTCGTCGGCGGTGATCCCCTCGTCGACGAGGACGCTCCGCCGCGGGGTCGCGTGGAGACGGCGGTACTCGGCCAGCTCCTCGGCGAGGACCTCGTCGAGGCGCGCCGGGTCGGCGAGGATCGCGTCGAGCTCCGCGATGAGGGTCTGGAGCTCGTCGTACTCGTCCTTCAGCTTGCGCCGCTCGAGGGCGGCGAGCCGCCGCAGCTGCATGTCGAGGACGGCCTGGGCCTGGGCCTCGGTCAGCTCGAAGCGGCCGACGAGCTCGCCCTTCGCGACCTCGGCGGACTCGGCCTGGCGGATGAGCGCGATGACCGCGTCGAGGTGGTCGAGCGCGGTGAGGAGCCCCTCGAGGATGTGCGCCCGCGCCGCCGCCTTCTCGCGCCGGTGGGTGGTCCGCCGCGTGAGCACGTCGCGCTGGTGGCCGATGTAGTGGAGGAGGCAGTCGCGCAGGCCGAGGGTGCGCGGCGCCCCGTCGAGGAGCGCGACGCAGTTCACATGGAAGTTCGAGCGCAGGTCGGTCGCCTTGTAGAGGCGCTCGAGCACCGCCGCCGGGTCCTCGCCCCGCTTCAGCTCGATGACGACGCGCATCCCGTCGCGCGAGCTCTCGTCGCGCAGGTCGCGGATCGCGTCGAGCTTGCGGTCCTTCACGAGCCCGGCGATCTTCTCGAGCAGCGTCGCCTTGTTGACCTGGTAGGGGATCTCGGTCACGACGATGCGGGGGAGGTTGCCGCTGCGGACCTCGGTCGTCGCCACCGCCTCCATCACGACCGTGCCCTTGCCGCCCTCGTAGGCGTCGCGGATGCCGTCGGTCCGCACGATGCGGGCGCCGGTCGGGAAGTCCGGGGCCGGGACCGTCGCCATCACCTCGTCGAGGTCGGCGTCGGGGCGCCCGAGGAGGAGCAGGGTGGCATCGATGATCTCGCCGAGGTTGTGCGGGGCGATGTTCGTCGCCATGCCGACGGCGATGCCGGTCGCCCCGTTCACCAGCAGGTTCGGGACCCGCGACGGGAGGACGACCGGCTCCTCCTCGTAGCCGTCGTAGTTCTCGACGTGGTCGACCGTGTCCTCCTCGATCCCTTCGAGGAGCGCCGTCGCCACGGCGGAGAGCCGCGCCTCGGTGTACCGCATCGCGGCGGGCGGGTCGCCGTCGACCGAGCCGAAGTTGCCGTGGCCGTCGACGAGCAGCTCGCGGGTCGAGAAGTCCTGCGCCATGCGCACGAGCGCGTCGTAGATCGCGGTGTCGCCATGCGGGTGGTACTTCTTCATCACCTCGCCGACCGCGGACGCGCACTTGCGGTACGGCCGGTCGGGGAGCAGGCGCGACTCCCACATCGAGTAGAGGATGCGCCGCTGGACGGGCTTCAGCCCGTCGCGGACGTCGGGGAGCGCGCGTCCGACGATCACCGACATCGAGTAGTCGAGGAACGCCTGCTCCATCCGCGCCTCGATGGCGACGTCGGTCACGCGGCCGCCCTCGATCAGGTTCATCTGCTTGCTCATCGTCGTCTCCCGGGTGCGCTCATGCGTCGAGGTTGACGGTGAACCTCGCGTTCTTCTCGATCCAGTCCCGGCGCGGCTCGGAGGCGTCGCCCATCAGCAGGGTGAACAGCTCGTCGGCCTGGGCGGCCTGCTCGACGGTGACCCGCAGCAACGTCCGCCGCGCCGGGTCCATGGTCGTCGACCAGAGCTGTTCCGCGTCCATCTCGCCGAGTCCCTTGAAGCGCTGCACGTCGATGTTGCTCTGGCCCTTGAAGACCGTCTTCATGAGCTCCTCGCGCTCCTTCTCGGTCATCGCGTAGCCGACCTTCGCGCCCTTGCTGAGCTGGTAGAGGGGCGGCTGGGCGAGGTAGAGGTGGCCCTTGTCGATGAGCTTCGGGGTGAGGCGGAAGAAGAAGGTGAGGAGGAGGGTCGTGATGTGGCCGCCGTCGACGTCGGCATCGGCCATGAGGACGATCTTGTCGTAGCGGAGGCCGTCGTAGTCGAAGTCCGGCTCGACGCCGGTCCCGACCGCCTTCACGAGCGCCTGGATCTCGGTGTTCTCGAGCACCCGGCGCAGCTGCGCCTTCTCGACGTTCAGGATCTTCCCGCGCAGCGGCAGGACCGCCTGGGTGTGGCGGTCGCGTGCGAGCTTGCTCGACCCGCCGGCCGAGTCGCCCTCGACGACGAAGAGCTCGGTCTCCGCCGGGTTGCGGCTCGTGCAGTCGGCGAGCTTGCCGGGCAGCCCGGCCGACTGCGAGTCGAGGAGGCCCTTGCGGCGGGTCAGCTCGCGCGCGGCCTTCGCCGCCTGGCGCGCCTTCGCCGCCAGCGCGCAGCGCTTGACGATCTTGCGCCCCGCCGGCTTGTGCTTCGCGAGCCAGTCGCTCAGCGCCGAGGACACCACCGACTCGACGTAGCCGCGGGCGAGGCTCGAGCCGAGGCGGCCCTTGGTCTGCCCCTCGAACTGGGGGTCGGGCATCTTCAGCGAGATGACCGCGACGAGCCCCTCCCGCGTGTCGTCGCCGCTGAGGCTCGGGTCCTTCTTCGTGAGCGCCCCCGAGCTGCGCCCGAACTTGTTCAGGGTCGAAGTGAGGGCGCGGCGGAAACCCTCCTCGTGGGTCCCGCCGTCCGGGGTCCGCACGATGTTCACGTAGCTCTTCACGCGCTCGTCGTGGAAGCCCTCGCTCCAGGTCACCGCGACGTCGAGCGCGAGCGGGTGGCCGTCGACCTCGCCCTCGTGGTGGATCGTGATCGGCTTCGCGATCGGATCCTTGCCGTGGAGCAGGAGGGCGGCGAAGTCCGCGATGCCCTGCTTGAAGAGGAACGTCTCCGACCGGCCGGAGCGCTCGTCGTCGAGGACGACGCGGAGGCCGGGGTTGAGGAGCGCGCTCTCACGGAGGCGCTCGGCGACCGTCTCGTAGGCGACCTCGGTCGTCTCGAAGATCTCCGGATCCGGCCAGAAGCGCACGGTCGTGCCGTGCCCCCTCCGCTGCGGCCCCTTCTTCAGCTTCCCGACCTTCGGGCCGCGCTCGAAGGCGATCTCGTGCACGTGCCCGTCGCGCACCACCTCGACCTCGGTCCGGCGCGACAGGGCGTTCACGACCGAGACGCCCACCCCGTGGAGGCCGCCCGACACGTGGTAGGCCTGCCGGTCGAACTTGCCCCCCGCGTGGAGCTTCGTGAGCGCGACCTCGACCGCGGGCAGCTTCTCCTTCGCGTGGAGATCGACGGGGATGCCGCGGCCGTCGTCGGTGCACTCCACGCCGCCGTCCTCGAGGATGCGCACGGTGATGCGGCCGGCGTGACCGGCGAGGTGCTCGTCGACGGCGTTGTCGACGACCTCCCACACGAGGTGGTGCAGGCCGCGGGCGTCGGTCGAGCCGATGTACATGCCGGGCCGGCGGCGGACCGCCTCGAGCCCCTCGAGGACGGAGATGTTCTCGGCGGTGTAGGTGCCGGCGCCGGTCTTCTGCTTCGTCGTCTTCTTCGCTGCGGCCACGGACCTCTCTCGTTCGGCAGGTTTCGGCTCGCGGACGGGCCCGCAGGCGCGTTCGGGGAGGACGGCCCCTGCGGACCGCACCTAAGGTACGGGAAGCCTGTGACGTCCCCGAGGACCCGCGACGACACCGGTGCCACCGTCGTGCGACCGTGGGCCCGGCCTGCGGAACGGGTCAGCGCGCCCACTAGGTTGCGCCCTCCAACCGCGACAGGAGTCGAGGTGACCGTCGAGCACACCAAGATCGACGGGCTCTTCGTCGTGCGGTGGGAGACCCGTGGCGACGAGCGGGGCTTCTTCCGTCAGACCTACCAGCTCGGCGAGCTCGGCGAGGTGCTCGGCCACGAGCCCGTGTTCCGCCAGGGCAACCACGCGCGCAGCGGACCGGGCGCCCTCCGCGGCTTCCACGCCGAGCCGTGGGACAAGCTCGTCTACGTGGTCCGCGGCACCGCCTTCTGTGCGGTCGCGGACATCAGGCCCGACAGCGCGACCTTCGGCGAGGTCGCGACCTTCCTCCTCGGCGACCCTCCGGAGGGGGAGCGCGTCCGCCTGTGGCTCACGCGCGGGCTCGCGAACTCCTCCTGCGCGATCGGCGACGGGATCTGCGACTACGTCTACGACGTCACCGAGGAGTGGCGGCCTCTCGACGAGAAGCCGTCGGTCGCCTGGGACGACCCCGACCTCGCGGTGGAGTGGCCCGTCGACGATCCGATCCTCTCCGAGGCCGACCGGAACAATCCGACCCTGCGCGAGCTCTTCCCCGACCATCCGAGGTTCACGCGATGACCGCAGTCCCCGCCGCCGTCCTGACCGTGAGCGACGGGGTCGCCGCCGGAGAGCGGGAGGACCGCTCGGGCGAGGCGCTCGTCGACCTGCTCTACAACGCCGGCTTCGAGGTGGTCGAGCGCGCCGCGGTGCCCGACGAGCGGGCGGAGATCGGCGCCGTCCTGCTGGAGCTGGCCCGGGCGGCCCGCCTCGTCGTGACGACCGGGGGGACCGGCCTCGCGGCGCGTGACGTGACCCCGGAGGCGACCCGCGACGTCGTCGAGCGCGAGATCCCCGGGCTCGCCGAGGCGATGCGCGCGGCCGGCCGCGGCGGGACGCCGCTCGCGGACCTCTCCCGCGGCGTCGTCGGCCACGTCGGGGCGGTCCTCGTCGTGAACGTGCCCGGGAGCCCCAAGGGCGCGGTGGAGAGCCTCGAGGCCGTCCTCCCGGCGATCCCGCACGCGCTCGAGATCCTCGCCGGACACACCCAGCACGGCTCCCACGCCGACGGCTCCGCCGTCTGCGAGCCTGCCGACACCTGACCGTCCGGATCAGCCCGCGACGCCGCGGAAGGCGGAGAAGACCGCGGCGAAGAGGACGGCGAACAGGATTCCGATCACGAGGGCGAGTCCGACGCCCGCGAGCACGATCGCCCCGACCGCCCGCCCCGCCGAGAACCGGTTCGCCTCGCGGACGGCGATGACCCCGAGCACGAGTCCCCAGACGAACGTCGCGAAGCTGATGAGCCCGGCGAGCGTGCCGCCGCCGCCGCCGACCGAGCCGAAGAGGGCGGCGACGACGTCGAACACGGCGGGAAGGCTCGCGAAGCCGAAGCCGACGAAGAGCGCCTTGTAGGTCGCCTCGCCGTCGAGCATCTTCGAGGCGAGGAGCACGACCGCTGTCCCGATCGCGACCGCGGCGAGGGTGAAGATCGGCGTGAGGAATGCGAGGCCCCGGGTTGCCTGGCGCAGCTCCGGGCCCGCTTCCCCCAAGCCGAACGGGTCGGGGTTCGTCGCGCTCGCGATGGCGCTCGCGACGCCGGCGATCACGATCACCGCGATCGCCCAGCCGACCGGCTGCGTCGTCGTGAGGCGGCGCAGCGTCGGCACCGGTGAGGTGATGACGCTCACGCAGGTCTCGACGAACCCCTCCTCCGGCGCCCCGGGGCCCGGGGGCTCGAGCCCGGGGATCGTCGGTTCGCCCGGGGGGCCGGTGTCGCCGGGGCGGCCGCCCTGCCGGTCGGGATCCGGGGGGAGATCGGACACGTCAGCACCTCGGTTTCAGTACCTCGGTATGAGGAACCATCCCTCGAGGAGGGCACGCAGAAGCTCCACCTCGGTGTACGGGCCCGCGGACCCGCCGAGGAGGCCGCCCGATCCGCCCTCCGCGCGGAACCCGGGCCCGAACAGCAGGTCGAAGAACGACGGCTCGAACTCGACGATCTCCGCGTCGCCGATCCCCGCGAGCCTCTCGGCGGCGGCGATCGCCGTGTCGAGCCCGCCGAGCTCGTCGACGAGGCCGTGCTCGAGCGCCTGCGTGCCGGCGAACAGCTCGCCGGTCGCGAGGTCGAGGACCTCGTCGCGCGAGAGTTCGCGACCCTCGGCGACCGCGTTCACGAACTGGTCGTAGAACTCGTCGACCAGCGTCTGGATGACCTCCTGCCCCTCGGGGGTGAGACGGCCGGGGACTGTCAGGTCCTTGAGCTCGCCGGCGGTGATGACCTCGAGCTCGACGCCGAGCCTCTCGAGCAGCTCCGACGGGTCGACGAGGGCCCAGATGACGCCGATGCTGCCCGTCAGCGTGCCCGGCTGCGCGACGATGTGGTCCGCTGCGGCTGCGATGTAGTAGCCACCGGACGCCGCGACGTCGCCCATCGACACCACGATCGGGACCTCGGCGTCGGCGAACATCCCGGCGATCTCCTGGGAGGCCGCCACGCTGCCGCCGGGGCTGGCGACGCGGACCACGACCGCCGCGACGCCCGCGTCGATGGCGCGCTCGAGCCGGTCCCGGACGAGGTCGGGGCTGATCGCACCGGTCGCGAGCAGACCCGCGGACCGGGTCTCCTGGATCGGGCCGGAGAGGTGGATCACCGCGACCGCGTCGCCGCCGAGGTCCTCGTCGTCCTGGGGGATCAGAACCACCGCGACCGCGGCGACGAGGAGGACACCGATCGCGATCAGCCCGATCAGCCGCTTGCGTGACATCGGCCCCCACCGGCTCTGCGCACCGCGACCCTAGGAGTCTGGTGCCCACCTTCGGCGCACGTCTGACCGGTCCAGATCGCCCCTGGCTGTGTTGCGGACTCGCTTGCGCAGCGCTGCTACGCGGCGCTCGCCGCGCCTTGCCAGATGACGATCTGTCCTCGCCCAGCCGCACACCACGGTGAACACCAGACTCCTGCTTGCGCGCCTGCGCGCAACAGGGCGTGGGGCGGTGGCGCGGGGACCAACGAACGATTATCGTTCAGGCGTTCCGGTCTAGAGTCGGCGGGGCGCGAGAGGGAGGTGGCGAGGTGGACGCCGCGACCGCGGGCCGTCGGCGCTCGGTGCCGCCCGCAGACGTGCTGCCGAGCCGCATCGACCCGGGCTCGGAGACCTACCGGCGCAACCGCGAGGGCAACCTCGAGCTCGTCGCGAAGCTGGAGGAGGAGCTCGCCCGGGCGCGGGAGGGCGGCGGCCCCGAGAAGGTCGAGCGCCACTACGGGCGCGGCAAGCTCATGATCCGCGAGCGGATCGAGCTCCTGCTCGACCGCGACAGCCCGTTCCTCGAGCTGTCGCCGCTCATCGGGTGGGGGAGCGACTACCAGGTCGGCGGGTCGAGCGTCGGCGGGATCGGGGTGGTGTCCGGCGTCGAGTGCCTCGTCGGGGGCGCGGACCCCACGGTCAAGGGCGGGGCGGCGAACCCGTACTCGGTCACGAAGTCGCTGCGCGGGCTCACGATCGCCCGGGAGAACCGCCTGCCGGTCATCAACCTCACCGAGTCGGCCGGGGCGGACCTGCGCGCCCAGGCCGACATCTTCGTCCGCGGGGGGCGCACCTTCCACGACCTCACGGCGCTGTCGAAGGCCGGCATCCCCACGATCTCGATCGTCTTCGGCAGCTCGACCGCCGGCGGGGCGTACATACCGGGCATGAGCGACTACACGGTCCTCGTCAAGGAGCGCTCGAAGGTCTTCCTCGGCGGACCGCCGCTCGTGAAGATGGCGACCGGCGAGGACGCCGACGAGGAGGAGCTCGGCGGCGCCGAGATGCACGCCCGGGTCTCGGGGCTCGGCGACTACCTCGCCGAGGACGAGCTCGACGCGATCCGCATGGCCCGCCAGCTCGTCGGGCATCTCAACCGGGTGAAGCGCGGCTACGGGCCGACGCTCCCGCCGGACGAGCCGCTCCACGACCCCGAGGAGCTCCTCGGCATCGTGTCGGTCGACCCGAGAGAGCCGTTCGAGTCGCGCGAGGTGCTCGCCCGGGTCCTCGACGGCTCGCGGTTCGAGGAGTTCAAGCCCGGCTACGGCCGCAACCTCGTCACCGGATGGGGCTCGGTGCACGGTTTCGCGGTCGGGCTGCTCGCGAACAACGGGGTGCTGTTCAGCGAGGAGTCCGAGAAGGGCGCGCAGTTCATCCAGCTCTGCGACGCGATCGACGTGCCGATCCTCTTCCTCCAGAACATCACCGGGTTCATGGTCGGCACCGAGTACGAGCAGGGCGGGATCATCAAGGACGGGGCGAAGCTCATCAACGCGGTGACGAACTCCGAGGTGCCGCACCTCACGGTCATGATGGGGGCGTCGTACGGGGCGGGGAACTACGGCATGTGCGGGCGCGCCTACGACCCCCGATTCCTCTTCACGTACCCGAGCCACCACATCGCGGTCATGGGCCCCAAGCAGCTCGCCGGCGTGCTGTCGATCGTCGCGCAGGCCGGGGCGGAGAACCGCGGCGAGGAGTGGGACGAGGAACGGGACCGGGCCGTCCGCGAGGCGGTCGAGGACCAGATCGAGAAGGAGAGCAACGCGTTCTACGCGACCGGGCAGGGCTGGGACGACGGCATCATCGACCCGCGCGACACCCGGACCGTCCTCGGGATCGCCCTGTCGGTGGTCCACAACGACACCGTGGAGGGCACCCGCTCCTACGGCGTCTTCCGGATGTGACGCCGTGAGGCCGGTTCAGAAGTTGCTGGTGGCGGATCACGGGGAGATCGCCGTGCGGGTGGCGCGGATCCCTGCTTCGCCCTCCGGGTCGCCTCGGCGCCGCCTTTGCAGGCGGGCGGCGCCTCGCTCTAGTCGGGCTGCGCAGGGATCCCTCGCCACGGAGCGGAGGCCGCTGCGATGAGGCCGATCACCAAGCTCCTCATCGCCAATCGCGGGGAGATCGCGGTGCGGGTGGCGCGGACGGCGCGGGAGATGGGGATCGCGACCGTCGCGGTGTACTCGGAGCCGGACGTGGACGCGACGCACGTCCGGGCGTGCGACGAGGCGGTCGCGCTCGGCGGGGCGACCCCGGGCGAGTCCTACCTGCGGGCGGATGCTCTCGTCGCGGCCGCGGAGGCCGCCGGGGCCGACGCCGTCCACCCCGGCTACGGCTTCCTCGCCGAGAACGCGCGCTTCGCACGGCGGGTCGTCGACGCCGGGCTCGTGTGGGTCGGACCGCCTCCGGACGCGATCGCGAGCATGGGCGACAAGCTCGAGGCGAAGGCGCGGATGGCGGACGCCGGGGTCCCGGTCCTCCCGAGCGTCGCGGTCGACGCCGGAACGGACCTCGCCGCGGCCGGGGAGGAGGTCGGCTTGCCGCTGCTCGTCAAGGC
>JBOHEE010000383.1:0-5240 GCA_050700895.1 Nitriliruptorales bacterium
ATTGGGAGGCTTGTGCGGCTGCGCTCCACATCTTGAGCCCCCGAACCCCCGGTCGGGAACGCCGCGGGCCGCCTCGACGTTGGCTGAGCGATGAACAACTCCCGCGGTCCGCTCGTCGTCGCTGCCACCGCGCTCGCGGTGGTCGTCGGCTCGGCGCTCGTCGTTGGCGGCCGCGAGCCCGACTGCCTCGAGCTGCCCGATGCGCGCCGGTGCGTCGAGCTCGTGCCGCCGTCCGCGCGGGAACCGGCCCCGACCGAGGCGATGCCGGTGCTCGGCGAGGACGATGAGCTGGGCCTCCCGGACCTGCGCGGCCAGGTCGTGGTCGTGAACTTCTGGGCGTCTTGGTGCGGGCCGTGCCGCAAGGAGCAGCCCGACCTCAACCGCGCCCACGAACGGCTCGCGGGCGAGGACGTCGCGTTCGTCGGGGTCGACCTCCAGGACAGCGAGGCGAACGGGCTCGCCCACCAGCGCGAGTTCGCGATCCCCTATCCCTCGCTCTTCGACCCGGCGAGCGTCTACGCGTCGAAGTTCCGCGGGGTGAGCCCGAAGGCCATCCCCAGCACGATCATCGTGGACCGGGAGGGGCGCGTCGCGGTCCGTCTCCTCGGGCTCACGACGGAGGCAGAGCTCGCCGGCGTCGTGGACCTCGTCGTCGGGGAGGCGAGCTGATCGTGGGACCCGTCGAGAGCCTGATCTTCGACGCGAACGTGCTCGTCGCGGCGGCGGTGGCGTTCGCCGCCGGCGTGGTGTCGTTCGCGAGCCCCTGCGTCATCCCGCTCGTTCCCGGCTACCTGTCCTACGTCACCGGGCTGTCCGGCGAGGAGATCGCAGGGCGGCGCCGCCGCCACCGTGTCCTCATCGGGTCGACGCTGTTCGTGACCGGCTTCGCCATCCCGCTCACGATGATCGGGGTCGCCGTCGGGGCGCTCAACTTCCTCAGCGAGAACCGCGTCGCGCAGATCGCGATGGGCCTGCTCGTGCTCGTGTTCGGCGTCCTCATGGCCAGCGGCCGTCTCGTGCGCGAGTTCCGGGTGGCCGATGAAGCCCCGCAGAGCGGCCTCGCCGCGGCACCGGCGCTCGGCTTCGTTTTCGGCGTGGGCTGGACGCCGTGCCTCGGCCCGGCCCTCGGCGCGATCCTCACCATGGCCGCCGGGGGCGGCAGCGTGCGCGGCGGGACGCTCGCGTTCGTCTACGCGCTCGGGCTCGGGCTGCCGTTCATCCTCTTCGGGCTCTTCTTCCGCCGGCTGTCGGGCACCTTCAGCTTCCTCCGGCGGCGCGCACGGGGGCTGCAGATCGCGGGTGGCGGGTTCCTCGCGGTTGTCGGGGTCGCGATGGTCCTCGGGCTGTGGAACCAGTTCATCATCTGGCTGCGGCCGATGATCACCGGCTTCACCCCGCCGATCTAGCTAGGAAGTCGGGGGACTGCGCCTCACGCTCCTTCGTGAGACTTGTGTGGGAGCGTTCGACTACTCGAGTCCCCGAACCCCCCGGTCACTCGGGGGACTGCGTTGCGCGCAGCCGCGGGAGACTTGCATGGCTGCGCTCCACTCCTTGAGTCCCCCGAACCCCCGGTCGTCCACCTCTCCCGGCGCCCGTACCATCTCCGCGCATGTCGCAGAGAACCCCCGTGTTCCCCGGGCCGGTCGAGACCGCCGTCGCCTTCTGGCGGTGGCTGCGACGCATGCGCACCGCCCTCTACCTCCTGGGCGCCCTCGCGGCGGCGGTCTTCCTGGCGACCCTCGTCCCCCAGGAGCCGAACGTGCCCGCGACGGTGACCGCGTGGCGAGCCGGCACCGAGGGTCCCGGCGCCGCGGTGGCGAGCGCGATGGACGCGCTCGGGCTCTTCGACGTCTTCGGCGCCGCCTGGTTCCTCGTCCTGCTGTTCCTGCTCTTCACGTCGCTCACGGCCTGCCTCGTACCGCGGGTGCGCGCCTTCTACCGGGTCGCGACGCGCGGCCTGCCCCCGCGCTCCCGGGACCTCGACGGCAAGGACCACGTCGCCCGCGCCGACACGTCCGCCAGCCCGGCCGAGGCGCTCGCCCGGGCACGCGACGTCCTCCAGGCACGGCACTACCGGATCCGCGGCGACGCCGACGCCAGCGGACCGCCGCCGGTCCGTTCCGATCCCCGCGGGGTGGTGGTCGCGGCCCCCGCCGACGACGCCGCGGGCGACGGGACCCCCGACGCCGGACAGGTCGCGTCCGAGCGCGGCCACCTGCTCCGCGAGGGCGGCAGCCTCGTCTTCCACATCGCGTTCTTCGTGCTCCTCCTCGGCGTCGTCGCGGGTGAGCTCTTCGGCTTCCGCGGCCAGGTGGGGATCGTCGAGGGCGAGCCCGGGTTCGCGGACACCCCGGTCGCGTACTGGGCGACCGACACGGGGCGGTTCTGGCAGGACTCCTGGCACCGGGGGTGGCGTCTGCAGCTCGACCGCTTCGACGTCGACTGGGACGAGGCGGGCAACCCGACCACCTTCGTCTCCCACGTGGTCGTCGACCCGCCCGACGGCGGGGAGCCGATCGTCGACCACCTCAGGGTGAACGACCCGCTCGTCGTCGACGGGATGAAGATCCACCAGCTCGACTGGGGCTACGCGCTCCGCATGGTCGTCCGCGACGGCGGCGACGTGGTGCACGACGCTCCCGTCCTCCTGAGGCAGGCCCCGGGGGGGTTCTGGGTGGGGGCGCTGAAGGCGCCGGCGGCCTCTCCACAGCTCGGTCTGCAGCTCGGGTTCTTCCCCGACGCGCCGGACGAGGACGGCCGCCCGGCCCCCACCGGCCGGCCGGAGCCCGAGGCGCCGCTCGTCGTCTTCACCGTCTGGGAGGGCGATCTCCAGCTCGACCGGGCGCAGAGCGTCGACGTGCTCGACACGCGCCTGATGGAGGAGGCGGGGCGCGCGGCGCTGCGCCCGGGGACCGCGGTCGAGGTGCGCCCGGGCACCGAGGTCGAGTTCCAGGAGCTCCGCCGCTGGAGCGGGCTGCAGGTGAGCCGCCGGCCCACCGACCCGCTTCTGCTCGTCGCGGCCAGCCTGGTCCTCATCGGTCTCCTCCCGGCCCTGTACGCTTACCGGCGCCGCGTCTGGGTGGAGGCGGTCGCCGTGCGGACGGGGGAGACCTCCGTCGTCGTGGCCGGACAGGCGTTCCAGCGGCCGCAGGCCTTCGTGCGTGAGCACGCTGCGATCGCCGCCGACATCCAACGCCGACTCCCTCCCGTCGGACCGGACCGTGGCGGGAGGGTGGCGCCGCCCCGCATCGCGGGCGGGACCGACGTAGAGGTGGTATCGAAGTGAGCAACCTCGCCGAGCTGTCGCGGACGCTCTTCTTCCCCTGGACGTTCCTGCTCTACATCGCGGCGACCGTCGCCTACCTGTTCCACACCGCGTACGCCAGCGTGGACGGCGAGGAGGCCGACCGTTCGCGGGTCGGGGCGCTCGCGGGACGCGTGGGTGCCGCGCTCGCGCTCGCGGGCATCGGCCTCCACCTCGCCTCCGTCGTCCTGCGGGGCGTCTCCGCCGGGGCCCGCATCCCGTGGGCCAACATGTACGAGTACTCGTCGGTGATGGGCCTCGGGATCGTCGCGCTCGCCGTCGGCCTCGTGCACTGGCGCCTGCGGCGCAGCGAGCTCGTCGGGTTCGTGCTGCTCGCCGCCCTGCTGACGATGGGGGGCGCCCAGGTCCTCTACACGCCCGCCGGCGGGGTCATGCCGGCGCTCCAGACCCACTGGCTGAAGATCCACACGTTCTCGGTCATGGTCTCGGCGACGATCTTCACCGTCGCGTTCGTCTTCACCGGCCTGTACCTCATCCGTGACCTCGCGGAGCGCCGGGTCGCCGCCGCGCAGGAGTCACGCCGCGCCGGCTCCACGGTCGGCGCCGCCTACGCCGGCCCCTCCGTGGCGGACGAGACGGCCGACACGGACGCCGAGCGACCGGAGGGCTACGAGGACGACGGCGCCCTGCCCGAGCCGTCCCTGGATCTCGACCGGGGCGAGTACGGCCGCGCGCTCCGCGCCGCCGTGAACCCGATCCCGATGGCCATCTCCGCCGCGGCAATGACGACGGCCTACGCGCTGCTCTTCCGCAACCCCGTCGCCGCGTTCGTGGCCCCGACCGTGGTCGCGCTCGGGGCGGTCGCGGCCTGGTGGTTCCTCCCGGCGCTGCCGTCCGCCGCCACCCTCGACTCGATCGCGTACCGCACGACCGCGTTCGCGTTCCCGATCTGGACCTTCGGCGTCATCGCCGGCGCGGTGTGGGCGGAGCAGAGCTGGGGTCGGTACTGGGGATGGGACCCGAAGGAGACCGGCGCCTTCCTCACCTGGGTGGCCTACGCGGGCTACCTGCACGCGCGGGCGACACGCGGCCTGCGCGGACGGGGCGCCGCCGGGATCGGCGTCGTCGCGTTCCTCCTCCTGCTGTTCACCTACTACGCGGTGAACCTCTGGGTCGTCGGCCTCCACAGCTACGCGGGGACCGGCGTGGACGCGTCGAACCCGCCGTACTGGGGGATCGCCGGTGCGTTGGGCGTGTACGGGGCGGTGAAGCTGTTCGAGCGCTACGGCTCCCGCACGTCGCCGGGGATCAGCCGGACGTAGGGTCTTCCGAACACCTGGCCCGGGTGACCCCTGGTTCAGCGGCCGCGGCTCCGACGGAAGATCCCACCCCGCGAGCGGTCCCGCGCGGTGAAGCGGGCCGGATCGATGTCGGGCCCGCCGCGGCGATCCGGTTCCCGCTCCTCGGACTCCTCGGCGACGTCCTCCGCCGGTTCGGCGTCGCCGGGTTCGTCTTCGTCGTCGGGCTCGACATCCGGGGTGGGGGCGAGGTCCGGCTCGGCGGCCGCCCCGTCGGCACGACCCGCTGACGCGTCGGGCTCCCCGACGCTGGCGGAGTCGTCGAGCGCCGCGTCGAGGTCCCAGTCGGTGAGGTCCCAGCCGTCCGACGCCTGCGCGGCAGGCTGCTCCGGCTCCGCGGCATCCTCCCCCGTCTGCTCCGCTGACGGTTCGCTCACCGGCTCCGCCCAGGGGGCCGACGCTGCGCTCGCGGCTTCGGCCTCCTCGTCGGCGGGGATCTCCTGCTCCCACACGAAGTCCGAGTCGTCGGCGGAGCTCACGTCCGCGGCCGGGGCGTCGGTCGGGCCGGTTGCGGCGGGTTCGGTCGGCAGCGGCTCCTCGTCCGGGGTCGCCGTGTCGTCGTCACCCTCGAGCTCGCGAGCCGCTTCCGCGGCGGCGGCCGCCGCGGCCTCCATGTC
>JBOHEE010000384.1:0-4021 GCA_050700895.1 Nitriliruptorales bacterium
CGCTGAAGCTGCCCGAGGCCGACGCGTACGGACGCGTGCGCTGCCACCTCCTCCTCGAGAGCGGCGAGGAGCACGCCTGGGAGGTCGACCTCGACGTCCGGGACCCGGTCGCGAGA
Source organism: Nitriliruptorales bacterium (assembly GCA_050700895.1). Classification (GTDB taxonomy): domain Bacteria; phylum Actinomycetota; class Nitriliruptoria; order Nitriliruptorales; family JAHWKO01; genus JBOHEE01. Next base: position 117 of record JBOHEE010000384.1, read on the forward strand.
GAGGAGGTCGACGGCGCGGCGCACGTGATCCACGCCCTCGAGGTCCGTGACCTCCCGCTCGGCTACCACCGGCTCACGGCCGAGGCCGGCGACCGCCTCGGGGAGGCGCTGCTCATCGCGGCGCCGGGCCGCGCCTACGCGCCGGCCTGGGAGCGGCGGGCGTGGGGGGTCTTCCTGCCCCTCTATGCGCTGCGGACCGACAGGGACTGGGGCATCGGGGACCTCACGGACCTCCATGCGCTCGGCGAGTGGATCGGCGGGCACGGCGGGGCCGTCGTCGGCTCCCTGCCGCTGCTGCCGACCTACCTCGGCGCGCGTCTCGGGGAGGGACCGGAGGAGCCGTTCGACCCGAGCCCGTACCGGGCGGTGTCGCGCCTCTTCTGGAACGAGCTCTACGTCGACGTCGAGCGCGCGCCCGAGCTCGCACGGTCGGAGCGCGCCCGCGACCTCCTCGGGTCCGCCGAGCTGTCCCGATCGCGTGCTGAGCATCGAGCGGCCCGCCACGTCGACTGGCGTGCCGTCGCGGCGACGAAGGGACCGGTGCTCGGAGAGCTCGCTCGTTCCTTCTTCGACGACCCCGGGGACCGCCGCAGCGACCTCGAGACGCTCGTCGCCGAGCGCCCGGAGGTCGAGGAGTACGCGCTCTTCCGCGGGGCCGTCGCCCGCTACGGCTCGGCGTGGTGGAAGTGGCCGGAGCCGCTGCGGGAGCGCAAGGCAGACCTCGACGACGTCGACCTCGCGACGGCGCGCCACCACCTCTACGGTCAGCTCCTCGCGTACGAGCAGTCGCGGGACCTCGCGGCGCAGTTGCGCGCCGCCGGGCGGCACCCGTACCTCGACCTGCCCGTCGGGACGCGCCTCGACGGCTTCGACGTGTGGGCGCATCGCGAGGTGTTCGCGCTCCACGCGGACACCGGCGCGCCGCCGGACACCGTCTTCGCCGGCGGGCAGAACTGGCGCGTCCCCCCGCTCCACCCCGACCGGCTGCGCGAGACCGGCTACCGCCACCTCCGCGAGGTGCTGCATCACCACCTCCAGCTCGCCGACGTCCTCCGCATCGACCACGTGATGGGGCTGCACCGCCTCTTCTGGATCCCCGAGGGGGTCGACGCCGCGCAGGGCGTCTACGTGCGCTATCCCGCCGACGAGCTCTACGCGGTGTTCCTCCTCGAGGCCCACCGCCAGCGCTCGGTGCTCGTCGGGGAGAACCTCGGGACGGTGCCGACGGAGGTCGAGGAGGGGCTGCAGGCCAGGGGTATCGTCAGGATGTACGTCGTCCAGTACGAGGCGGACCCCGAGGCCTGCGACGTGCTCCCGCCCGTCCCCGGCGACACGGTCGCGAGCGTGAACACGCACGACATGGCGCCGTTCGCCGCGTGGTGGCGGGGTGAGGACGTCGAGGACGGCCTCGACCTCGGCCACCTGGACGAGGAGGACGTCGCCCGCAGCCGCGAGGATCGAGGGACGGTCCGCTGGAAGGTGGCGTCCCTGCTCCGGACCGACGGCCGCATCGAGGACGGGGACGCCGACGACCCGGAGGCGGTCGCCGCCGGCCTCGTCGAGTGGCTCGGGGCCGGGGACGCTCGGCTCGTGCTCGCGAACCTCGAGGACCTCTGGGGCGAGACGGAGCCGCAGAACGTGCCGGGAACGGAGCACGAGCGACCGAACTGGCGCCGGCGCGCTGCGCTGTCCCTCGAGGAGATGCGCGACCACGAGGACGTGCGGCACCGGCTGGGACGGCTCGACGCGGCCCGTGGGAGGGCCGGGTGACCGGAGGCGCGAAGCGCCGAAGGCGGGAGGGCGAACCAGACACGCGACGCAAGGAGCCCGTGATGGCGGAGGAACGAGCGCGAGCGAAGGCCGCCGGGACCCGTGAGGCACCGGCGGCGTCACGCCTGACCGAGGACGACCTCCACCTCTTCAACGAGGGGTCGCACTTCCGCCTCTACGACAAGCTCGGCTCGCACCTCACGACGGTCGCAGGCGTCAGTGGGACCTACTTCGCCGTCTGGGCGCCGGGCGCCGACCACGTCTCGGTCGTCGGGGACTTCAACGACTGGGACCGCGGCGCGAACCCGCTGCGGGTCAAGGGCGACTCCGGCGTCTGGGAAGGGTTCGTGCCGGGGGCCGCCAAGGGCGACGGCTACAAGTACCACGTCGCGAACCCGGCGAACGGCTACAAGGTCGACAAGGCCGACCCGTTCGCGATCCACACCGAGACCCCGCCGAAGACCGCCTCGAAGGTGTGGGACCTCGACTACGAGTGGGGCGACGACGACTGGATGACGACCCGGCCGGAGCGCAACAGCCTCGCGGCGCCGATCTCGGTCTACGAGATGCATCTCGGGTCGTGGCGGCGGGCCACCGACGACGGCGACCGGCCCCTGTCCTACCGCGAGATCGCCGAGCCCCTCGCCGAGTACGTGGCCGACCTCGGCTTCACCCACGTCGAGCTGCTGCCGATCACCGAGCATCCCTTCGGCGGTTCGTGGGGCTACCAGGCGACGGGCTACTTCGCGCCGACGAGCCGCTACGGCACGCCGCAGGACTTCAAGTACCTCGTCGACGTCCTCCACCAGCGCGGCATCGGGATCATCCTCGACTGGGTGCCGTCGCACTTCACGACCGACGAGCACGGGCTCGGCTACTTCGACGGCACCCACCTCTTCGAGCACGCCGACCCGCGCCAGGGGATCCATCCCGACTGGAACAGCTTCATCTTCAACTATGGGCGCAACGAGGTGCGCAGCTTCCTGCTCTCCAGCGCGCTCTATTGGCTCGACGAGTACCACCTCGACGGCCTGCGGGTCGACGCGGTCGCCTCGATGCTCTACCTCGACTACTCACGCAGCGCAGGGGAGTGGATCCCCAACGAGTACGGCGGCAACGAGAACATCGCGGCGATCGAGTTCCTCCGCCGCTTCAACAGCGAGATCTACGCCGCCTTCCCCGACGTGCAGACGATCGCCGAGGAGTCGACGGCGTGGCCGATGGTTTCGCGGCCGACCTACGTCGGCGGGCTCGGCTTCGGCATGAAGTGGGACATGGGCTGGATGCACGACAGCCTCGAGTACTTCTCGAAGGACCCGGTTCACCGCGCGCACCATCACAACCAGCTCACGTTCCGGTCCCTCTACGCCTTCACCGAGAACTACTGCCTGCCGCTGAGCCACGACGAGGTCGTTCACGGCAAGGGCTCGCTCATCGGCAAGATGCCCGGGGACCGCTGGCAGCAGTTCGCGAACCTGCGCCTGCTCTACGGCTACCAGTTCACGACCCCGGGCAAGAAGCTGCTGTTCATGGGCGGTGAGCTCGCGCAGTGGCGCGAGTGGAACCACGAGTCGAGCCTCGACTGGCACCTCCTCGACGACCCGATGCACGAGGGCATCCAGCGGTGGGTGCGCGACCTCGCGGCGGCCTATCGCGAGCTGTCCGCCCTGCATGAGCTCGACACCGACCCGTCCGGGTGGGAGTGGATCGACGCGTCGGACTGGCAGCAGTCCATCGTGGTCTTCCTCCGCCGCGGCCGAGCGCCGGACGACGTCGTGCTGGCGGCCTTCAACCTCACCCCGGTGCCGCGCCACAACTACCTCGTCGGAGCGCCGCGGGGCGGCTTCTGGCGCGAGGTCCTGAACAGCGACGCGACCGACTTCGGCGGCAGCGGGGTCGGCAACCTCGGCGGCGTCGAGGCCGCCCCGGTTCCCGCGCACGGCCGCTCGCACGCGCTGAACGTCACCCTCCCCCCGCTCGGGATGGTCCTCCTGAAGCCCGAGGGAGACTCCGGCTGGCAGGAGTCGCGCATCTAGACCTGCCCGACACCATCCCACGCCGGCCCGGCCGGAAGGTTCCGTCGTCTCGTCACCCACAGGTGACCCAACCACGGAACCTTGGCTGCGACCGGGGCG
>JBOHEE010000385.1:0-3037 GCA_050700895.1 Nitriliruptorales bacterium
GGACGACGGCGGGCCGCTGCGGATCGGGGCGCTGTACCCGATCAGCGGGCCGGTCGGCACCTACGGAGCCGACGAGCTGCGCGGGGTCGAGACCGCGGTCGAGCTCGTCAATGCGGACGGCGGGATCGGCGGCGCGATGGGCGGACGCCCCGTCGAGCTCATCGCGCGTGACGTGCCCGACCTGGAGTCGGGTTGGCGTGAGACCCACGACCTCGTCCTCTCGGAGCGGATCCGGCTCGTCACCGGCACCTACTCGTCGGTCGTCTCGCTGGCCACGACCCAGGCAGCGACCGACAACGGTGCGATCTACTGGGAGAACGGGGCGGTCGCCGACCTGGTCATCACGCGGCGCCTGAGCAACGTCTACCGGACCGGTCCCTCGTCGGCTGTCCTCGCCGGCCAGGCACTGGACTTCCTCGTCGAGGAGGTCGCACCGGCGCACGGGCTCTCTCCGCAGGACCTGCGCCTGGCGGTCGTGTACGAGAATGGTCCCTACGGGACCGGAGTCGGCCAGCGCGTCGAGGCGGTCGCGTCGGAGCACGGCGTCGAGCTCGTCGCCCGGCTTCCCTACCACCCGCCCACCGAGGACTTCACGGAGCCGATCCGGACCCTGGAGGAGACGCAGCCCAACGCGGTGATCGCCGCCACCTACCTCGACGACGGCGTGGGCTTCGCCCGCCGCATCCACGACGCCGACCTGGAGCTGCTCGCGCTGATCGGCAAGTGCGCCGCCTTCTTCACCCCCGAGTTCGCCGCGATGCTGGACGGCCGCGCCGAGGGCCTCTTCCTCAGCGACAAGCCGATGCAGGTCGCCCCGGAGGCGCTGGACGACGGCGCCAGGGAGGTCGCTGAGCGCTTCGAGCGTGCCTACCGCAGCCGCTTCGGCGAGCCGAACGACGCGAGCTACACCGGCTTCGCCGGCATGTGGCTGCTGCTGACCGGCGTCCTGCCGCGCCTCGAACGGCTCGACGCCGGGGCGTTCCGCACCGCGGCGGACGCCCTCGACGAGCCGCTGGGGGCGCTGCCGAACGGAGCCGGTGCCCGCTTCGCCCCGCAGGAGCACCCCTTCGCCGGGCAGAACCTGCGCGCGCTCGGCGTGATCTGGCAGTGGCAGGACGGTCGTCCGGCGCTCGTCCATCCCCGCCGCGTCGCCACCGCCAGCGCGAACTTCGACCGCGGGCGGGTCGGGCGACGCACTTCGTGACCGCCGCCGACATCCGCCAGCCGGCGCGGGCATGACGCGCCGCACCGTCGGTCACGCGACCCTTGCGATCGCTGCGGTCGTGGCGGTCTCGTGCGCCTCGAGTCCCGCCGCACCGCCGCTGCCCGAGGAGCTGCGCCGCTTCGAGACCGAACCGGTGCGCGAGCTCACCTGCGTCGCCTGCCACGCCCCGGGAGGCGATGCCTCCGAGGTCGTGCTCCCTTCCGTGATGACCGAGCTGCCGACCGGGCACGAACCGGTGGAGGAACGGACCCGCTGAGTCCCCCGAACCCCCCCTCAACGCGGCACGATCGCGACGTCGTTGGCGCCGGGGTTGCAGCCCGGCTCGTCCGCTGCCGGCTCCTCCTCGCAGCCGTGCAGCCAGGCCACCTGCCGGCCCGTCGCCGCCTCGTAGACGAACACGTCGTCGGACGCGGTGAAGGTCACCAGCACGTACCTGCCGTCCTCCGTCACCTCGATCCCGTGCGGCGCCAACCCGCCTGGCAGGCCGAGCAGGACGTTCTGGGGGACGGCGAACACCTCCCCGCCCCCGCGCAGGACCACCCCCTCGCTCGTGATGCTCACGACCTCCCCGGACACCGGCTGGTCCTCCCACCGGTCGACGACCGGCTCGACGCAGCCGTCGCAGCTGCCGACCTGGTCGCCGACGGCCACGACGTCGCCGATGCGACGGTTGTCCGCGCCGAGCTGCTCGAACGTCGCGAGGTCGATCATCGACACGGTGGAGTCGCCGGTGTTCGCGACGAACAGCCGGTTCTCGGCCGCGGCAATCCCGAGGATCGCCGGGTCCTCGCCGACCGGGATCGCCCCGAGGATCGAGTGGTCCTCGGTGCGCAGCACCGTCACCGCGTGCCAGCCGCGCGAGGAGACGTAGAGCACGCTGGCGTCCTCTGGCGCGACCACGTCGTAGGAGGTCGGGGCCGCAGGGAAGTTGTCGACGAAGGTCACCTGCGCCCCGTCGGGCTGGAGGATCGACACGTCGTCGCTCGTGCGGTTCGCCGTCCGCAGGGTGCCGTCGGGCAGCTGCCACAGGCCGTGCGGGCCGAAGCCTGCGATCTCCTGGTGGGTCACCTCGTACGACGTCGTGTCGATGACCGTCAGGAAGCCCTCGCCCCCGACGAGGTAGCCGTGGCTGCCGTCCTCCGAGAACCGCAGGTTGACCGGCGCCTCGACGACGTCGTCCCCCTCGATCTTGGCGACGATCTCGCGGGTCTGCGTGTCGACCACCCACACCGAGTTGCCCTCGATGTTGACCACCCACACCTCGCCTCCGCCCGGATGGACCTCGAGCCCGTACGGGGTCTGCCCTGGCAGCGAGATCGTCGCGAGCCGCTCGAACGTCGTCCCGTCGTAGACGCGGACGTCGTCTGATGCGGGATTGGCGACCCAGATCTCGCCCTCGATCTCCGGCTGCTCCGCCGCGGCAGTGCACGCGGCCAGCCCCAGCGCGAGGACCGCGAGGACGACGGCCTTCGACCCTCCAAGGATCGACCGCGTTCTCACAGGACGGCCCCCGGATCCGCGTTGCGTGCGTCGCGACCCTATCCGCCGAGGGGGTCCGCTTCGCGGCTACGCTCGCCCGGTTCCCGACGGAGGCGGTCCGGATGGCGCGCGCACGTGAGTCGGTCGATCGCGCTCGTGTCCGGTCTCGGTTTTGGTTGGTGATTGCTTCGAGGGTTCGTCGTCCGCGTTGGACCTTGGCGAGGATGGATCGGGCGGTGGCGGTCCACACCAGCGGGACGGGGTCGGCGTTGCTGGCGTCAAGGCAGGCCTCGATCGCGGCGATCAGATCGGGGACCGAGGCGAACACTCCGC
>JBOHEE010000386.1:0-1791 GCA_050700895.1 Nitriliruptorales bacterium
CGGGCGCCAGCTCGTCGCCGGTCGCCAGTGCGGCCGGGTCCACGAGGACCTCCTCCTCGCCCGACCTGAGGTCGAGACGCCAGAGGAGGTTCACCGGGTCCTCGCCGCCCCGGGACCGGAGGAAGAGCACGCACCCGCCGTCCGGGGCGATCCTCACATTGCGCGGCCGGCCGAGCGTGAAGCGACGGGTGGCGGCGTGCTGCCGGGGGAAGCTCGGCCGCTCGCTCATGATCCGGCGACTGCCGCTGGCGCTGCCTGAGTCGCTCATGCGACCTCCTCGGTGTCGCCGTCGCGGGCGCGGCCCCGGAGAGAGTCCGACTCGCGGTCGGCCCGCGGAACGACGCGCAGCTCGGCGACGACCGGGCGATGGTGGCTCGCGATCGCAACCGGCGGCTCGTCCGGGACCCAGGCCCGCACGACCTCGAGCGTCCGCGCGACGAACACGTAGTCGCGGCGGGCCGCAGGATCGGGGTTCGGGTAGGTCACGCCGGATCGCTCGCCCGCGACGGTGTACGCGTCGTCGAGCAGCTCGGTGAACTGTTCCGACGCCACTCCCCCGGGCGGCTCGTTCAGGTCACCCGCGACGATCGCCGCCGCATCGACCTTGCCGATGAGGTCCGTCAGCTCGGTGGCGTGACGCTCGCGCGCCTCGGGGCGCAGGCCGAGCTGCACGGGGAAGACGACGACGCGGGCGCCCTCCACGCTCGCGATGACCTGCACGGTGGAACGATGCGGCAACCCGACGAGGCGGGCGAGATCGTGGCGGCTGGCCGACAGGATCCGGACCCGCTCGCCCGCGAGGACCGCCACTCCGAGGCGCCCGCGCCCGGCGCGTCCCACGACCTCCAGACCGGTGCGGCGGGCGAGGCGCTTGAGCGCGAGGCGCCCGGGGGTCTCGATGGCGCAGACGAGTTCGCACTGAAGCGGCAGCAGCACCGCCGCCGCCGCACCGGGGTCGGGGAGCCCGGAGAGGTTGTACGCGGCAACCCGTATCACGGGCGGGACCCCACGACAGCCCGCATCAGCCGTTCCGGTCGTCGTGGAGCACGAGCGCGGCGCCGATCGCCCCGGCGTCGTCGCCGAGCTCGGCGGGCACGAGCTCCGGCACCGGCCGGTGGCCGGCACCCAGGATGCGCCCCTCGAGGACCTCGAGCGCGACCGGCAGCAGGAGCTCCCAGGCGGCCGTGGCCGCCCCACCCCCGACCACGACGAGCTCGGGGTCGAGCGTGTTCACGATCCCGACGAGGCCGACCCCGAGCCAGTACCCGGTGTCGGCCATCACGTCGCGGGCGAGCTCGTCGCCGGCGAGGGCGGCGTCGGTCACCCCCTTGCCGTCGACCGTCTCGACGTCTCTCAGGCTGCTCGGACGATCGCTGTCCTCGAGGGCGGACTGTGCCGCCCGCCCGATCGCGGTCCCCGACGCGTACGCCTCGAGGCATCCCCGGTTCCCGCAGGGGCACTTCCTGCCGCCGTCACGAACCGGGATGTGCCCGAGCTCGCCGGCCATGCCCTGGGCGCCCTCGACGAGCCGCCCGTCGACGAGCACCGCCCCGCCGACCCCGGTGCCGAGCGTCAGCATGACCACGTCGCGAGCGTCGCGGGCGGCGCCGGCGCGGTGCTCGCCGTAGAGGGCGACGGTCGCGTCGTTCTTCACCGCCGTCGCGACCCCGAGCTCGCCGTGGAGCCGCGCCGCGAGCGGAACCTCGGTGAGGTCGAGGTTCGGGGCGTAGTTGAGGGTCCCGTCGCGACCGACCACGCCGGCGACCCCGACCCCGACCGGCAGGCCCGGGC
>JBOHEE010000387.1:0-1632 GCA_050700895.1 Nitriliruptorales bacterium
ATTCTTAAGCGTGTAAGGACGAAAGATCACCAAATCAAAATAATAGAAGATATTTTAATTTTAGATATTTATGTCTAGTTTAGCTTCTCATACATTCAGATTTTGGTCACGCTGCGAGAATAAAAAAAGAATTAGTTCGGATTTGTTATCGGCTCGTTGGCAGGACTTTGGCTGAATTCTATTTCATTATGTCTATGGCTTTGGTAATTGTGCCATATATTGGAGCGTCACCGAAATGGTTGTCTATTCTAGCCGGATCCAACCATATGCTTAAGACATTACCTCCTAGTACCGTTGCACTTACAGGTACGTCATGAACAGGACCATCTCTCATAGTTACAGTCGTAATCCCATTGTATACTATGGTGGTACAAGTTGATAACTTCATTAGGTACTGCGGTGGAAAATGGAAAAGGCTCGTTAGATAAGGATGCGACTGGTCATTCAGATATCTTTGATGCTGTCTTGACTACCAAATACTTCTGATATTGATAGCAGTGTAAGGAATAGTATGATAGTGAAACGTTTTAACGATCGATGATCAAAAAAACTTACTGGATCAGGAGAGAAGATTTTAGATTTGCCCTTGTGCTCTTTTTTTCATATATTCATCCATTCTCTTAGTAAGTTCTTCTTTCGATAGATCTTCTATGTGTGTAGCAATGTACCAATGATTTCCAAACTGATCCTTAATGCTTGCACTTCGATCACCGTAGAACTGGTCAGTGGGCTGCATGACAGATATAGCTCCCGCTTCCAGAGCGCGTTTATAAGTGGCGTCACAATTTTCTACATACAAATAAATCCCAGTTGGCATAGGTTTGTATTCTCCACCTTGTGCTTCAGATAACATGATTACAGAATCGCCAAGTCTAACCTCAGCATGGCCTATTGCACCATCAGGCATAGACATGCGTACAGTTTCCTTAGCGTCAAACGCCCTTTTGACAAAGTTGATTAGCTTTTCTGCACTTTGAACCAGTAGATAGGGTGTAACTGTATGATAGCCATCCGGAATCGATTTAACAGAGGTCATTGCATATCAGTTTCGAATCTATGATTCTTATAGATTGCTGCCAACGCAGACGAAGCGCTTCTATGATTAAAGGCCTAAAGGCCTGGAAGGCCAAATACTAACTAGTGTGAATACGAATAATATTCATTTTTAGCGAATGCCAGTATGAATACTCGAATAGCGAAGAAGTAAAATGCTGAAGCTATCCAGTCCCAGACTCCGTCAACTACAGGTAATAAAGACATTTGAAAACTTAAGTTCAAAAGGTATTAAGAGGTACCGGGCCAGTAAGAAGAGTTAGAGTGGAATAGCTAGGGTATCCCCCGCAAGTGTTTTCTTTCGTAACCAATTCACTCACTACACTCCTTCCCAAAGTTCGATTTAAGGAAGTATGAAGATGGAATAAGAAACGTTGGAACAAAGGACTAGTAAATAGCCTAAGTTCAAAATAGCCTCAACTTTTTGTCTAGTCTTTTTCCAGGATAAGTTTGCGATTAAAATAAATCTGATCCTTTCAAAATTATGAGATAACAACATGGCAAATGTGATGAGGCTGGACGCAGTTATGTGATTGGTACAATGACCAATAATTTCGACGCATGTATCCCAGATAATAT
>JBOHEE010000388.1:0-1685 GCA_050700895.1 Nitriliruptorales bacterium
GGCCGCATCCACTCGCACCTGCGCCCAGACATCAGGCGGTTCCGTCTCCCCATCCCACCTGTTCGAACGAGCCAGACCGCTTCTGGTTACTCGCCGGACGGGACCGGGACAGCGACCTCCTAGAAGCTCGTCGCGGCGAGCTCCGCCAGGGGGCTGCGCTGGCCCTTCGCGAGCGTCACGTGCCCGAAGAGGGTCGTCCCCTTCAGGCGCTCGATGAGCGCCGCCATCCCCCCGTACGGCGAGATGTAGGGGTTGTCGACCTGGCTGAGGTCGCCGCAGAACACGACCTTGCTGCCCTCCCCCATCCGGGTGAGGATCACCTTGAGCGTGGACAGCTCGAGGTTCTGCGCCTCGTCGACGATCACGAACTCGTCGGCGATGGAGCGGCCGCGCAGGTAGGTGATCGCGGCCATCTCGAGCTGGTTGCGGTCCAGGAGACCGTCGACCGCCCGCTGGGCGTTGCGGTGGTCGTTCCAGCCGCCGTCGCTGTCGCGACGGAGGAGCGCGTAGAGGTTGTCGTGGACCGCGGCCATCCACGGGGCGAGCTTCTCGTCGAGGTCGCCGGGGAGGTAGCCGACCTCCTGGCGGCCGACCGCGACCAGCGGCCGGTAGACGGAGAGGCGGCGGTACCGCTGCGCCTCCACGACCTGCTCGAGGCCGGCCGCGAGCGCGAGGAAGGTCTTGCCGGTGCCGGCCATGCCCATGAGCGAGACGCAGGCGACGTCCGGGTCGAGGAGGAGGTCGAGCGCGAGGGTCTGGCGGGCGTCGCGCGGCTGGATCCCGAAGGCGCCGCGGTGCCCGTTCACCTTCACGATGCGGGTCGGGTTCGTCGCGGCGACCCGGCCCAGGCCACCGCCGTGGACGATCACGCACTGGTTCGTGACCAGGCCAGGCATGTCCGTGGCGACGACCGCACCCTCACGGTGGAGGGTCGCGGCCTCCTGCGGCGAGAGATCGACCGCGGCGACGCCGTCGTAGCGCTCGTCGACCCGGGCGGTGTCGCCGCGGTAGTCCTGGGTCCGCGCCCCGAGCTGCGCCGCCTTCAGGCGCAGCCCGACGTCCTTCGTGACGAGGACCCCGTCGGAGCCGAGCGCGATCGTGAGGATTCGGTGGTCGGCGCGGGTGGGGTCGAGGTACGGCGGCAGCGCGACGTCGAGGTGGTTCGACTCGACCCACAGCCGGCCCTCGCCCGGCAGCGGCACCGGCTCGGACAGCGAGCCGCCCGCCGCGACCCGGAGCTCCTCGAGCAGGCGCACGGCGTGGCGGGCGTTCGCCCCGACCTCGTCCGCGCGACTCTTCTGCCGGTCGAGCTCCTCGACGAGGACGAGCGGCACGACGACGTCGTGCTCCTCGAAGCGGTAGATCGCCTGTGGGTCGGCGAGCAGCACGCAGGTGTCGAGGATGTAGGCCGTCCGCTCCCGCGCGGGCGCCACATGATCCCCTGAAAGCAGTGAAGCCGCCTCAGCGGCGGCTTCTGACTCCTGGACGATGGTGTCTGGCACGAGGCGGTCTCCGAACGTCGACGGCCGTCCGCGACGGTACAGCCGCCACCCCTCGAACCCGAGCACCCGGGACCGCGCGCTCGGACCTCCACCGGGCGTCGAGCGCGCCGCTCAACTCCGACGTGACGAGCACCGAGCACCCGGGACCGCGCGCTCGGACCTCCACTGGGGTGGGACCGGAGC
>JBOHEE010000389.1:0-2403 GCA_050700895.1 Nitriliruptorales bacterium
CTGCCCACCAAGGTGAAGTGGGCGGTGCGGGCACGCGACATCGGCGACCGCTTCCCCGGCTCCGACCTGCCCGCCACCGCCAGCGAGTACCACCACATCCGACCGCAGGCCTGGGGGGTGGATCACGACCCCGACAACGTGATCCTGCTCGGCGCCTCCCGCCACAACGCCCTCATCCACCGCCGCGGCTGGACGCAACGGCTGGACCCGCACACGGGCGTGTACACCATCACCCGCGACGGCAGAACCTTCAGGTCCCTGCCGGCACGGACCCAACTCGAACCCGCCCCCGACCATCAACGCGACGGACCCCACGGCCGCGAGCGTGACGGGCCCGACCCCTGATCCGTCATCGGCCCGCCGACCCCCCTTGCCCCGCTGCCCGTGAATCTGAATGAGAGGCACGAGAGAACCGACCGGCGCTCGAGCCACTTCACCAGACGAACCACCACCCACGAGCTGTGCGCGCACGGCGCCCCAACGGCACCGTGCCGTACAGCCATGTCTGCGTACGGACGCGGATGGCGCCGGTGGGACGCGGGTGACGGCCATCGACTGAGTTCTCGGAATGCGGGTGGGTGACGCCACCTTTCACGCAGTAGTGTCGAGCAGGCCACGCCTCCCGGAGGTCCATCGATGCCCGAAGCCGTCATCGTCGCGCACCGGCGTTCGCCGATCGGCCGCGCGTTCAAGGGGTCCATGACCGAGCTGCGCGCCGACGATCTCACCGCGACGATCGTCCAGTCCGCGCTGGATCGGGTACCGGAGCTCGACCCGAAGGACCTCGTCGACCTCCACCTCGGGTGCGGGCTGCCCGGGGGCGAGCAGGGGTTCAACATGGCGCGCGTCGTCGCCGTGCTCCTCGGCTACGACCAGCTGCCCGGTGTGACGCTCACGCGCTACTGCTCGTCGTCGCTCCAGACGACCCGGATGGCCTTCCACGCGATCAAGGCCGGCGAGGGCGACGCGTTCATCTCCGCCGGCGTCGAGATGGTGTCGCGCTACGGCAAGGGCAACTCCGACGCCCTGCCCGCCGAGGCGCAGCAGATGGTCGGCCAGTGGACGAACCCGAGGTTCACCGCGTCCGTGGAGCGGACGCTGCAGCGCTCGCAGGACGGCGAGGCCGAGACCTGGCGCGACCCGCGGGAGCACGACGACCTCCCCGAGCTCCCGGACATCTACATCGCGATGGGGCAGACGGCCGAGAACGTCGCGCAGATCAAGGGCATCTCGCGCGAGGAGCAGGACGAGTTCGCCTACCGGTCGCAGACGCTCTACGGCAAGGCCCAGGCGAACGGCTTCTGGGAGCGCGAGATCGAGCCGATCACGCTGCCGGACGGCGAGACGATGAGCGAGGACGACTCGCCTCGGCCCGACACCTCGCTCGAGAAGATAGGTGAGCTGCAGCCCGTCTTCCGCCCGGACGGGACGGTCACCGCGGGCAACGCCTGCCCGTTGAACGACGGCGCGGCCGCCGTCGTCGTCATGAGCGACACGAAGGCGCGCGAGCTCGGCCTCCAGCCGATCGCGCGCATCGTGGCGACCGGCGTGTCGGCCCTGAACCCCGAGATCATGGGTCTCGGCCCGGTCGAGGCGTCCCGCCAGGCGCTCAGCAACGCCGGCATGGCGATCGACGACGTCGACCTCGTCGAGATCAACGAGGCCTTCGCCGCCCAGGTCATCCCGAGCGCCCGGGAGCTCGGCATCGACATCGACAAGCTGAACGTGAACGGCGGCTCGATCGCCGTCGGGCACCCGTTCGGGATGACCGGGGCGCGGATCACCGGGACGCTCCTGAACTCGCTCGACTTCCACGACAAGACCATCGGCCTCGAGACGATGTGCGTCGGCGGCGGTCAGGGCATGGCGATGATCGTCGAACGGCTCTCGTGACCGACCCGTCGCTGGTCGAGGACGGGGAGGAGCCGGTCGTCCGGCTCGTCCGCTGGGACGGGCCGTGGCCGGACGACGACCCCGACGCGAACCTGAAGGTCGACGTCGCGGCGTATTCGCAGCTCGACCCGGTCGCGACGCTGCGCCCGTTGTCGGAGGGCACCGGGGTGCCGATCGGGGCGCTCGTCCGCTACGTCCTCGCGCGGTGGGCGTCGGGCGGCAGCGAGGGGCTGTTCGAGCTCGGCCCCTCCACGGTCCGCCGCATGGCGGAGAAGTTCGCCGTCGCCGAGGAGGAGGGAACCGACGCCGCCCGCCTCCGCGCCTGCAGCGAAGTTCGCCAGATGGTCTCATGGCTGGAGGCATCCGGGTAGGGCGACGGGATCCGGGTCGGCCGACCCTCTGGAGGCCGCTCGAGGAGCGGCCGGAAGGAGTGACTGAGGCGACGCCGTCGCTCGAGCTGACGAGCACCGGCTCCTCGGCCGCTCGAGGAGCGGCCGGAAGGGGTGACTC
>JBOHEE010000390.1:0-2035 GCA_050700895.1 Nitriliruptorales bacterium
GCGTTGTGCGTGCGGGTGACGTTGAGCATCCCAGCGATCTTCTTGAGTCCATTGTCAACGCTGCCCACTGGGGTCGCATAGGCGCCCGCAAGCGTGAGCTCCGCCGTAGGCAATGCACGGGTTCCGAGTTTGTCCTTCAGCCGGTTCACCAGGATGGTCGACCCGAGTTGTGTCTGGCCGCTGCGCGGGTCGATCCGCTCGACGAGGAACAGGCCGAGGCCCCGGCTACCCTCCGAGGCGCCTTCGGGTCGGGCAAGCGCGAGCGCGCAGTCGGCCGTCGTCGCCGAGGTGAACCACTTGGTGCCGTGCAGGCGCCACGTGCCGTCGTCGCCGCGGCGCGCCACCGTCTCGGAGAGCCCGACGTCGGAGCCGCCGGTGCGCTCGGTCATCCACTGCCCCGAGGTCCACATCTCGTCGGGATCCCGGGTCGTGAGGCGGGGGACCGTCCGGTCGACGAGATTCCGGTCGCCATGCACGAGCAGGGTCTTGGCGGCGCCGTCGGTCATCGCGAGCGGGCAGCCGTAGAGGCCGCTCGAGGGGGTGAAGAGGTAGGCGAGGGCGAACTGGTGCACCCGGTCGTGCGCGCCGAACCGGTCCTCGTAGCCGGCGGCGACGATGCCGTGCCGCGCGGCGTGCCGCCCGATCTCCTTCCAGGCGGGAGCGGTCTCGATGCGGTCGACGCGCCGGCCCCAGGCGTCGAAGCGGACGAGGCGCGGTTCGCTCTCGGGCCGGTCCATCTCCAGATGCAGCTCGTAGAGGTCGCTCGCGGCGAGCCACCCGAGCTCCGCGAGGGCCGGCGTGACCTCGGAGAGGACCTCTGGCGGCAGCACCCGCCGCAGGTAGGCGCGCAGCGCGCGGTCGTCCTCCCACTCGTCGCGGAGCCCGGGCGGGTCCTGGAAGAAGCCCTGCTGGTCGATGGTCGTCACGAGGACCTCCCGGATGCACGGGCATGCCGTCTCAGACGCCATGCTACGGGGGGATCCGGGCCGGACGCGCGGGTCGAAGGTCTTCGCGGAGGAGGACGGTGTGCGCCAGCGTCGGGCGGTCGCGGCCCTGGCGGTCGTCCTCGTCGTCGCGTCCGGTTGCGAGCGGGCTTCCGGCCCCGAGCCGCCGGTCCTTCCCGACGCGATGTCCGCGCTCGGGGACTCCATCACCGCCGCGTCGGTCCCCGCCTTCGACAAGCTCTCTCCCTGGAACCCGGCGCTGTCGTGGGCGACCGGCGGCGAGGCGGTCGGCGGCCACTTCGCGCGGCTCGTGCGGCTGCACCCGCCGCTCGAGGGGAGGGCGTCGAACCACGCCGTCCCCGGCGCGCGCATCTCGAGCGCGCCCGCGCAGGCCGAGAAGGCGGTGGCCGACGGCGCCGACTACGTGACGTTCCTGTTCGGCGCGAACGACGTATGCACCCTGACGCCCGTGGACCGCTTCGAGGCTGACCTCCGCCGGGCCCTCGGCGTCCTCGCACGGGCTCTGCCCGAGTCGGAGGTGTTCGTCGTGTCGATCCCCGACCTCGCGCGGGTCCGCGAGCTGTACGCCGACGACCAACGGGTGCGCACGATCTGGGACCGGACCCGGATCTGCCCGCCCGTGCTCGACAGCGACGCGACCGACGAGGAGCTGGCGGCGTCGCTGGCACGGTGGGAGGACTTCAACCGGCTCCTGGCCGAGGTCTGCGAGGAACACGCGAACTGCCGTCACGACCGTGGCGCCGTCGCCGCGCGGACCTTCGGGCGTGAGGAGGTGAGCCCGGTCGACGGGTTCCACCCGTCCGTCGAGGGTCAGCGGCGGCTCGCCGAGGTCACCTGGGAGGCGTGGCTGGGTCGGTCCTGACCGGGGGGTTCGGGGGCTCGAGAAGTCGAGCGCTGCCACGCAAGTCTCCCGGGGCAGCGTGCGACGCAGCCCCCGACTGAGCAGTCAGCCGGCCTGTCCGGAGAGCGCCGGGATGCGCTCGTTCAGGGCCTCGAGGTCGGTCTCCCGGCGGGCGGCCAGGGACACCGCCACCGCGACGACGGTCGAGACCACGAGCGACCACGCGAAC
>JBOHEE010000391.1:0-4707 GCA_050700895.1 Nitriliruptorales bacterium
CTGTGGGGCGACAGTGGCCGGTCCGCGGGTCCGGCCGGTGGGGCGCCGGCGAGGTGTCGTGGACCCGCGGGACGACAGCGGGACGGGGCCCCACCGCCGTCATCCACATGAACGTACAGCGCCGAACGAACGTTCCCGACCGAACCCCCGCCGTCCGGACGTGACCGCTGTCACGAATCGGGCGTAGAGGGACTGCGGCCGCCACCGCACCGCCCGCAGGGGTGGGCGGCGCGCCGGGCGTAACGCATCGGAAACAGCCGAGCAAAGGGTGGGAAACCGCGGTCCGCTTTCCTTCGCGGTGGTGCGTCCAGGGTCGCCGGCCGCTCGAGCGCCCCCGCGACCGGTCGCCGGCTCCACCGGCACGCGCCGCCGACGGCAGCAAGGAGGCAGGGTGAAGCTCATCACCGCGATCGTGAAGCCCCATCGCGTCGAGGAGGTGAAGGACGCGGTCCGCGGGCTCGGGGTCGAGGGGCTCACCCTCTCCGAGGTCCGCGGCTACGGCCGCCAGCGCGGCCACACCGAGGTGTACCGCGGCGCCGAGTACACGATCGAGTTCATCCCCAAGGCGCGCATCGAGCTCGTGGTCGACGACGACCGCGTCAACGAGATCGTCGACGCGATCATCGCGGCCGCCCGCACGGGCGAGATCGGCGACGGCAAGGGGTGGGTGACCCCGGTCGAGGAGGTCGTGCGCATCCGCACCGGCGAGCTGGGGCACGCCGCCCTTTAGGAGGATGGTGTCCCGCCTCCCATGACCCTGTCGGCGAACTTGGCGGGCCAGCCGTGCCGGGCCGACCGAGCGAAGGCCTCGATGTCGTCGCGGGACGCTGAAAGCGTTCCCCAGGCAGGAGCCCTCGCATGGGAGGTAAACACATCAGCGTGGACGTCACGGCCCGTCTCCGCGAGGTCGGCGAGGCGCTCACCGACGGCGGCCCGCCTCCGGGGCGCGGCTGGTGCCACGCGTGGAGCGACGAGCTCGACGCCGCCCTTGCGGACCTCCACGCCGCCGCGGTGCCCGAACGTGGCCGCCTCGCGCTCGTCGCGGTCGGCGGCTACGGCCGGCGGGAGCTCTGTCCCGGGTCCGACGTCGACCTGCTCGTGCTCGCGGAGGGGATCGACGACGCCCCGCTCGGCACCGTCGCGAAGGGGATCCTCCACCCGCTCTGGGATGCCGGGCTGAAGGTCGGGCACGCCGTCCGGGATCTCCGCGACGCGGTCCGTCAGGCCGAGGCCGACCTCCTGACGATGACCGCCACCCTCGACGCCCGGCACGTGGCCGGGGACGCCGACATGACGCGTCGCCTGCGCGACGACCTGCGGGCGGCGATGTCCCGCCGGTCCGCGCGGCACCTCCGTCTCCTCGCCGAGGCCGACGGCTCGCGGCGGGTTCGGCACGGCGACGCGGCAGAGGCGCTCGAGCCGCACGTCAAGGAGGGGGCGGGGGGACTGCGTGACGTGCAGTCGCTGCGGTGGGCCGGCGCGATCCTCCTCGGCGAGTCCGGGCTCGACCCGCTCGTCGCCGCGCACTACCTCAGCGCCCCGGACCGCTCCCGGCTCTCCCGCGCAGAGGACCTCCTCCTCGCGGTGCGGGTCGCCCTCCACCTCGAGGCCGGCCGCGCCGACGACCGGCTCACCCTCGGGCGGCAGGGGGCGGTCGCGCGACGACTCGGTGTCGGGCAGGGCGCCCGCGACCGGGCCGACGTGCTGCTGCATGACGTCCTCCTCGCGGCGCGGACCGTCGACCATGTCCACCGCTGCGCCTGGCGCCTGATCGACGCCGACCTCCGCGCGGGGCGCCGCCGTCTGCGCCGGGTCGCCGACCGGGTCCTCGCCGGGGGGTTCACCGAGTCCGACGGCGTGATCCGCCTCGACGACGCCGACCTCGACGAACCCGCGATGCCGACGCTGCTGCTCGAGGCCCTCGCCGACACCGGCGGCACGTTGGACCGTCGCAGCGCGGCGACCGTCGTGCGGTGGCTCGAGACGCGGGCGCCGACCGGGCCGGACTGGGACGCGGCGAACCGGCAGCGCTTCCTCGGCGTCCTCTGGCGCGGGACGGAGGCGCTCGGTCCCCTCGCCGAGCTCGACGACCTCGGGCTGCTGGAGGCGCTCGTCCCCGAGTGGGCGCCGTTGCGGGCCCGCCCCCAGCGCAACCCGCTCCACCGGTACGCGCTCGACCGCCACCTGCTCCACACCGCAACGACCGTCGGCGAGCTCGTCCGTCGCGAGCCGTGGGCGGTCGAGACCCTGGAGGAGGTGGGCGACCGGGAGGGCCTCCTGTTCGGGGCGCTGCTCCACGACATCGGCAAGGCGCACGGCGAGCCGCACGGCGAGACCGGCGTCCCGGTCGCCCGCGCCGTCGCCGAGCGCCTCGGGGCCGCCCCCGGGACGGTCGACCTCGTCGAGCGCCTCGTCCGCCTCCACCTCCTGCTCCCCGACACCGCCACCCGCCGCGACCTCACCGACCCCGGCCTGGCCCGGGAGGTCGCCGAGGCGGTCGGCGACCGTGCCACGCTGGCATCGCTCCACCTCCTGTCCGTGGCTGACGGCCTGTCGACGGGGTCCGGGGCGTGGAGCCCCTGGAAGGCCCAGCTGATCTCGACCCTCGTGGAGAAGGTGCGCGCCGTGCTCGACGAACGCGATCCCGACGACCTCGCGACCGCGGCGGCCGCCGGCGCCCACGAGGCGCAGGAGATGGCCGGCGAGCTCGGCGTCACCGCCGACGTCGTCCGCCGTCACCTCGCCCTCCTGCCCCCGCGCTACGCCGCGTCCGTCACCCCCCGGGCGATCGTCCGGCAGGCCGCTGCCGCCGAGCAGCCACTCGGCCCCACCGACGTACGGACCCGCATCCACCCGGGCGGCGACGCGGCCGGCCCCATCGACGACCTCGACGTGATCGCCCGCGACCGTCCCGGCCTCTTCGCGAAGGTGGCGGGCGTCCTTGCGCTCCACGGCGGCTCCGTCCTGTCGGCGCACGCGTTCACCCGGGAGGACGGCGTCGCCGTCGACTCGTTCACCGTGCGCCGTCCGGTCGATGCGGGGGGCTCGTGGTGGGCGGCGGTGGAGGGCGACCTCGCGGAGGCCATGGCCGGCCGTCTCGCGCTCGCCGCCCGGCTCGCGCGCAAGGCCGCCTCGGTCCGGCGCCCCCGCCGCGCCGCTCACGAGATCCAGACGCGGGCCGAGATCGGCGAGGACGCCGCCGGCCACGCGACCGTCGTGGAGGTCCACACCGAGGACGGGATCGGCGTCCTCTACCGCATCGCGGGTGCCCTCGCCGAGCTCGAGCTCGACGTCGTCGCCGCGAAGATCGACACGCTCGGACACGAGGTCGTCGACGTCTTCTACGTCCGCGACGCTGCCGGCCTCCCCCTCGACGCCGACCACGCCGACGAGGTCCGCCTCGCCGTCACCTCCGCCCTCGCAGCCTCGTAGCAGTCCGCCTCGTTCGTCATCCCTCGAGGCGCACCTCAGACTCAGAGGTCGAGCCGGAAGGGACCTCGCAGCCTCGTAGCAGTCCGCCGCGTTCGTCATCCGGGGTCGGGCGGACAGGGTGGCGTGGCCTGCCTGCGTGACGCGTCGGCCTAGCGTTCGCCGAGCCGAGCGAGAAGGACATGACGGACAAGGCGAGCTGGGACCTCCTCGGCGGCGACGAGATCGTCCCGGGGCGGACCGCGGTCAAGCGGCTGGGAGGCGGGACGCTGGCCGAGGCCTATCTGGCGTCGGACGACCGCCTGCTCAGCACGGTGGTCGTCAAGCTGCTGAGGCCCGACAGGCTCGACGACCGCAGCCGTCAAAAGCTCCGCGAGGAGGCGGACGTCCTGCGCGCGCTCAACCACCCGATGATCCCGAGGCTGGTCGACGCGGACCCCGACGGTGAGCGTCCGCACCTCGCTCTCGAGCACATCGAGGGTCCGCGCCTGTCGACGCTCCTCCGCCGCTACGGGCCGTTGTCGATCGAGCAGATCGTGCCGCTCGCCATCGAGCTCTGCTCCGCTCTTCACTACATGCACGGCCGCGGGTACGTCCACCTCGACGTCAAGCCGGGCAACATCGTGATGTCGACGCGACCGCGGCTGATCGACATGAGCGTCGCCAGGCCGGTGGAGCGCGCCGCGGCACTCCGCGAGCCGGTCGGCACCGACGCGTACATGGCCCCCGAGCAGTGCGACCCCACCCGCGGGGAGGGCCTCGGGACGCCGGCCGATGTCTGGGGGACGGCCGTCACCGTCTTCGAGGCTGCGACGGGTCAACGGCCCTTCCCGCCGGGAGACGAGCGGGAGCGGTTCCCTCAGCTCCGCCTCTCGCCCGAACCGCCGCCACCGTCGCTCCCGTCGATCCTGGGGGAGCTGCTGGCGAGCTGCATGCGCCGCGAGCCCGGGTCGAGACCCTCGGCTGGCGAGGCGTCCGCGGTGCTGGAGCCCTTGGTCGCGGCACTTCCACGCAGGCCGGTGCTCGGCAACATGCGGCCCCGGCTCACCCGCCCTTAGGGCTCGGGGGACTCTAGAGGCCCTGGGTCGGCAAGGCTGTCGCGTTTGAGTCAAGTTTTCGTGGGCGAGTCAAGTTTCGGGGGTTCATGCCTCGACGGGCCGGGGCGAAGCCCCGTTAGAAGTCGAGCGACGCCGTCCAACTCTCTCGGAGCGGTGCGAGACGTAGTCCCCCGACTGAGCGACGCACGACGCCGTGAGGAGAGCGGGTCAGGTCATGTAG
>JBOHEE010000392.1:0-8202 GCA_050700895.1 Nitriliruptorales bacterium
GAGGTCGAGATGGACCAGGAGCCGGAGGTCGGGGTGCGCCCCGAGGGTGGTGGCATCGGCCCCGTCAACCGGCAGGAGGGCGGAAGTCCGTACGGGGTCGTGCTGAGGGAACAGCACCCCGACCACACCGACGAGCCCACCCTGCAGGATCTCCGCGATGCGCTCGTCGTCGCCTACGGGACGGACTACGGCGCGCACAGCCCGTCGCGGATCTCCAGGTTCACGGACATGTCTCGGCAGGCAGCGTCCTACCGCAACGGCCGTGTGCTTCTGGCCGGGGACGCCGCCCACGTGCATCCTCCGCAGGGCGGCCAAGGCCTGAACACCGGCGTGCAGGACGCGGTGAACCTGGGATGGAAGCTGGCCCAGGTGGTCAACGAGACATCACCCGAGAGCCTCCTGGACACCTACCACGCCGAACGGCATCCGGTCGGGGCCCGGGTGTTGCACAACACCATGGCGCAGGTCGCGCTCAGCACTCCCGACGACCGTCACCGGGCCCTCCACGACACCATGGCCGAGCTGCTGGGCATGGACGAGCCGCGCAGGCGCATCGCCGCGATGCTCTCCGGTCTCGACATCCACTACGACCTCGGAGGGGGACACCCGCTGCTCGGGCGGCGCATGCCCGACCTCGGCGTGCACACCGCCGACGGTCCCACGCGCGTCTTCACCCTGCTGCACGACGCCCGGCCCGTGCTCCTCAACCTCGGTGAACCCGGCGGTTTCGACATCGCGCCATGGGCAGAGCGAGTCCAGACGATCGATGCCAAACATGTTGGCACGTGGGAGCTCCCGGTGGTCGGCGAGGTCGCAGCTCCCGCAGCCGTGCTGATCCGCCCCGACGGCTACGTGGCCTGGGTGGGAGACCTCACCGACCCAGCACTTCCTGACGTGCTAGCCACCTGGTTCGGAGCGCCAACGGCGGCGTAGCGCGAAGGGACTCTCGCGTGTTGACGCCACCGGTCATGCGAGCCGGGCCAACGGATCGCCCACAGCAGCCATCGCCGTCGACGACGTCGCGATCACGGCCATGAACGACCTCGCAACGACCATCCGGTCCCGCACGGTCGGCGACAGGGTGGCGGTCACGGTCCTTCGCGACGGCACCGAACTGACGCTGGAGGTCGTTCTCGGCGAGGACACACGATGATGGCGCAGCACACGGCCGTACCCGGCGAGCGGACCCGAGAACGGGGTGACCAGAGCCGCGCGCAGCCGACCTCCGTTCATGCCGTGTCGGTCAGGTCCCGATGCGGTCGCGCGCGTCGCTCACTGCCTGCAGCGCGCGCTCGAGCAGGCTGAGCCGGTCGAGGATGCGCAGCGCCCGGCCGCGCCGGTCGGTGCCGGTCGCCGACCGCCAGTCGCGCGCCAGCTCCTCCAGTTCGCGAGATTCGTCGGCGACCGCCCGGCACAGCTCGTCGTAGAGCGAGGGCGCGAACTCGCGGGCTGAAGCGGGGATCGGCGCCGTCTCCGCCTCCGCGAGCCAGCGCTCCAGCGGCTCGCGCACCCGGTCGGGAAGCTCGTCGGGACGCATCAACCGCCGGCCATCGCGCCGACGATGTTGAACGGTTCCCCGCCGGCGGCGACGGTCTCCGGCAGGGGCGCGTCGGGCGACTCGTGCGACAGGTCCTCCTGCCCGACATAGAAGCGCACGAACGGACGGCGCTGCTGGGTGACGTGGTCGCGGATCGTCCCGCGGAGCACGGGGTACTTCGCCTCCAGGACGTCGAGGACCGTGCGTTGCGTGATCGGGTGATCGACGTCGAGGAGGACGTCCTCGGTCACCCTCGCGAGGGTGCGCAGGTGGGCGGGGAGGCGGACCCGGATCACGACAGCGTCTGCACCTCCACCGACATCACCCGGGGGAGGCCCTGCACGATCGGTGTCCAGGTGTCGCCGTCGTCGGCCGACCCGTAGATGTCGCCCCCGGTCGTCCCGAAGTAGACGCCGCACGGGTCGAGCCTGTCGACCGCCATCGCGTCGCGAAGGGTGTTCAGGTAGCAGTTCTCCTGCGGCAGGCCGCGGGTCAGCGGCTCCCACTCGCCGCCGCCGGTGCGGCTGCGGTAGACGCGCAGCTTGCCGTCAGGCGGGTAGTGCTCGGAGTCGCTCTTGATCGGCACGACGTAGACCGTGTCCGGCTCGTGGGCGTGCACGTCGATCGCGAAGCCGAAGTCGGTCGGCAGGTCGCCGCTGACCTCGTTCCACGAGTCCCCCCCGTCGTCGCTGCGCATCACGTCCCAGTGCTTCTGCATGAACAGCACGTCCGGCCGCGAGGGGTGCATCGCGATCTTGTGGACGCAGTGGCCGACGTCCGCCTCGGGATCGGGGATCTCCTCCGAGCTCAGGCCCGTGTTGGCCGCCCGCCACGACGCGCCGCCGTCCTCGGTGCGGAAGACCCCGGCCGCGGAGATCGCGACGAGCGCCCGGTCGGGATCGGCGGGGTGCAGCACGATCGTGTGGAGGCACAGGCCGCCGGCGCCGGGCTGCCACGACGACCCCGAACCGTGCTCCCGCATCCCGGGCAGCTCGCGCCAGGTCTGGCCGCCGTCGTCGGAGCGGAAGAGCGCGGCGTCCTCCACTCCGGCGTAGATCGTCTCCGGCTCGGTCAGGGAGGGCTCGAGGTGCCAGACGCGAGCGAACTCCCAGGGGTGGGGGGTCCCGTCGTACCACTGGTGGGTGCCGGGCACGCCGTCGTAGGCGAACTCGTTGCCGACCGCCTCCCAGGACCGGCCGCCGTCATCGGAGCGCTGGACGATCTGGCCGAACCATCCCGTGGACTGCGACGCGTATACGCGGTCGGGGTCGGCCGGCGACCCCTTGACGTGGTAGACCTCCCAGCCGCCGAAGTGCGGCCCGTCGACCTGCCATTCGTCGCGCTTGCCGTCGGCGGTCAGCACGAAGGCTCCCTTCGCGGTGCCGACCAGGACACGCACTCCGCTCATGAGCCCTTCCTTCCTCGACCCGCTCCGACGCCGCGTTCGCTGGACCCCATCGGACACTAGAACGCCTCCGCGCGACGTCCACCGCGTCCGCGCCAGGTCTGACGTCGCGGGCACACGCAACTCATCGGTCTCCCCCGTGGACGGTCAGCGAGCAGGGGATGGCGTGAGGGAGACGAGCTCGTAGCGCGGCGGATGGGCGGCTTCGGTCGCGGCGCAGGTGAGGTGCTGCCCGGCCGGGTCGCGGTGAACCGCGACCTCGACGCGTACCTCGTCGTCGCCGACGGCGAAGACGGCGCTGGTGCGGTCGTCGGAAGGGCGCTCTCGACGGAGGAGGCGCACACCGTCGATCGCGTCGATGCCGTGGTGCGCCCGGAGGAAGTGCTCCGCGGCCTGGACCGCGAACGGGTAGGGGGCCCGTCCCCGGTAGTGGTCGAGGTCGAGGCGGCCGTCCTCGTAGGCAGCGACGACCCCGGCCGCCTGGTCCGGTCCGACCCAGCCGAAGTAGCAGCCGTGCGGGAACGCGACGAGGTTGCCGGCGAACCGGTCGCCGCCGATGTGCGAGCACTCCCACGTCGTGTCGGGCCGCAGCGCCCAGACCGCGGCGGCGAGGGGTCGGCCGAACTCGGCGCAGCAGCGGTCGTGTCGGCCGTTCGTGCAGACCAGGTAGACGGGGTCCGTCACCGGCTCACCGTCGACGCGACGGCCCGCCGCGAGGCCGTCGAGATCGAGGTGGAGCACCTCGGCGGGGTCGTCGACCTCGAAGCGGACCATCCACGGGTCGGGCGGGGCGCAGTCGCCCACCAGCACCGTCCGCGAGGCGGCGAGCTCGGCGCCCGGCCGCCGCAGGAGCAGGACGCGCGCCCTCAGCCGCGCCCCCAGGGCGGCGAGCGACGCCCCGACGCCCTCCGGGAGCCGGCTCTTGCGCAGCGCGTCGCGTCCCCAGGGCCCGGGCTGCTCGACCAGGATCCAGCGCCGAACGGTCGACGCGGTCGCGAACAGCGGCTCGCCGAGCGAGCGCGCCTCGCGGGCGCAGCTGACTTTGGCCACCCCGAGCCCTACGCCGGCCGGCTGCGGACGAGCGCGCCCTCGCGGACGAGCCGCCGGACGAGGACGCGCCGGCTCTCCTCGTCGAGCTCGTCGAGCTCGTCGATCGCGACGGGGTTCCCGCCGAGCAGTCGGCGGACCGGCTCCTCGACCGAGGCGGGCATGGTCACCTTCCGGTCAGGGAGCTCGAGCGTCAGCCGGTCGTCCGTGACGACGAGCCGCAGGACCGCATCCGGTCGGCAGCGGACGACGGTCGCGTCGTCGATGTCGTCGAGGGAGAGCACCTCGGCGAGCTGGCCGTCGAGCAGCGGGGCGCGCGACGACCGGAACCGCGCCGCCATCCGCTCGGCGATGGCGCGCGCATCGGCCTCGCCGAACCACGTCGCGGCCTCCTTCAGGCGCCGCGCCACCTCGAGGGCGAAGGCGTCGGGAGCGGAGGCGAACCCCACGGGGAGGGACTCGCGGAAGGCGACCTCGTCGGCGGCGGCCGCGACCGCCTCCCCCAGCACGTCGTGCCAGGTGAAGGCGCGGATCCCGATCGTCAGGTGGATCGACGGGGCGTCCACCGTCTGCGCGGCGTGGGGTGTGCCGCGGGGCAGGTAGAGGCAGTCGCCGGGCTCGAGGTCGAGCTCCATCGTCGGCTCGCCGGCCACGTGCCGCCCCGCCTCCCAGTGCTGGTCCGCGAGAGGCGAGGCGACCGCGGGCTCGTGGACCACCCAGCGCTTGCTCCCGTGGCTCTGGAGCGCGAACACGTCGTGGGTGTCGTGGTGGACCCGGAGCCCGGTCGCGACCGGCGGCGTCACGTAGGCGTTCGCCTGGACCGGGTGGGTCAGGGTCGCCTCGAGGTCCCGGCAGAACCGGGTCACGGGCTCCCAGTACCGATGGAGGCCCTGCAGGACGATCGTGGCCCCGTCCTCGAACAGCGCGATGGCCCGACCGACGTCGATCAGGTCGTGGACCCGCACCCCGCCGATCGTCCCGGAGCGGGTGTAGGAGCGCCGGTCGAGGGGACGCCCTTCACGGACGAGGCGGAACGCGGGGTGGCGGAGCGACATCGTCGCGAGGATGCGGTCGACGTCCGCGAGTGCCAGGAGGTCGCCGAAGCCGTCCTCAGCCCGGTGCACATGGGGCCGCCGACCGAACGTCGCGTCCAGGAAGGCGCCGACGTCCCCGACGCAGCGACGGAGGCTCTCCGCGCTGCGGCCCCCGGCGGCGCGGATCAAGCGTCGGTGCCGTCAGCGTCGGTGGTGTCGGCGTCGTCCGCGTCCGCCGCGTCGGTCTCGTCCGCATCCGTGCCGTCCGCGTCCGCCGCGTCGGTCTCGTCCGCATCCGCCGCGTCGGCGTCGTCGGCATCCGTGCCGTCCGCGTCCGTCGCGTCGGCGTCATCGGCGTCCGTGGTGTCCGTGGTGTCCGTGTCGTCCGCCTGCGCACGGATGGAGCCGGAGGAGAAGGTGGTCTCGATGTCCTCGTCATTCACGCGTAGCTTCGTGTCGCTCACGTCACCCTCCTGCGATCGCTGCCTGCCACAGTAGCCCGCACTGGACGTGCGCTCCGTGGCGGCCGTGCCCGCCCGTACGACAGATCGGGCGGGGCCTCCGGCCTCTTGCGGGAGCGGGACGTCTGACCCCGATCCGTGCGTTTCCTGGTCGCTACGGTGGCAACGGTCGAGAAGGAGCGGTCATGGTCGAGGAGAGCGGCAAGGACACGCTGACGATCACCGACAACCGGACCGGACAGACCTACGAGGTCGCCGTCTCCGACGGTGCCGTCAGCGCCATGGACCTGCGCCAGATCAAGGTGTCCGACGACGACTTCGGGCTGCTCACCTACGACCCCGGCTTCAAGAACACGGCGAGCTGTCGCAGTTCGATCACCTACATCGACGGTGACGCCGGCATCCTCGAGTACCGCGGCTTCCCGATCGAGCAGCTCGCCAGGCAGAGCAACTTCCTCGAGGTCGCCTACCTCCTCATCCACGGAGAGCTCCCCACCGAGCAGGAGTACGCCGACTGGGTGGACGAGATCACCCACCACACGATGATCCACGAGAACATCAAGAAGTTCATCGACGGGTTCAACCACGACGCCCACCCGATGGGCATCCTCGTCGCCACCGTCGGGGCCCTCTCGACCTTCTATCCGGAGGCGAAGCGCATCGAGGAACCCGAGACGCGCAAGAAGCAGCTCGTGCGGCTCATCGCCAAGACCGCGACCCTGGCCGGCTTCGCCTACCGCTACTCCATCGGGCTGCGCTACTCCTACCCCGACAACGACCTGAGCTTCGCCGGCAACTTCCTCAACATGATGTGGAAGAAGACCGAGCTGAAGTACGAGCCTGACCCGGTCCTCGAGCGTGCGATGGACGTCCTCTTCATCCTGCACGCCGACCACGAACAGAACTGCTCCACGACGACGATGCGGACCGTCGGCAGCTCCGACTCCGATCCCTACTCGGCGGCGGCAGCGGCGGTCGCCGCCCTGTACGGGCCGAAGCACGGTGGGGCGAACGAGCGCGTGCTGCGCATGCTCGAGGAGATCGGATCGGTCGACGAGGTGCCGAACTACATCGAGCGGGTGAAGGAGGGCGACTTCCGGCTCATGGGCTTCGGCCACCGCGTCTACAAGAACTACGACCCGCGAGCGAAGGTGATCCGCCAGATCGCCCACCAGGTCTTCGAGGTGACCGGCAAGAACCCCCTCATCGACATCGCCGTCGCCCTGGAGGAGACCGCAGTCGAGGACAGCTTCTTCGTCGACCGCCGCCTCTACCCGAACGTCGACTTCTACTCGGGCATCATCTACCAGGCCATGGGCTTCCCCACCGACATGTTCCCGGTCCTGTTCGCGATCGGGCGCATCGCGGGCTGGTGCGCGCAGTGGGAGGAGAACCTCAAGGACCCCGACCAGGCGATCGCACGGCCGCGGCAGCTCTACGTCGGTGAGGGCTCGCGCGACTACGTACCACTCGCCGGTCGCTAGGCGCGCCGCCTACCCGCTAGCGTCCACCGCGGACCCTCGGGGAAGGACGAGCCGTGGTGGCAGGCAGCCATCAGCACCCACTCTTCGCGCGCTTCTACGCCTGGCTCGGCCCACGGATGGAAGAGGTCGGCGTCGCCGAGCACCGCGACGAACTGCTCGAGGGGCTGAAGGGCCGCGTGGTCGAGATCGGCTGCGGCAACGGGCTGAACTTCGTCCACTACCCGGAGGGGGTCGAGTCGGTCCTCGCGGTCGAGCCCGAACCGCACCTGCGGCGTCTCGCCGAACGAGCCGCCGCGGATGCACCCGTCGAGGTGACCGTGGTCGACGGGATCGCCGAGGACCTGCCCGCCGTGGACGACTCGTTCGACGGGGCGGTCGCGTCGCTCGTGCTGTGCTCGGTCGGCGACCAGGGCGCCGCCCTCGCCGAGGCGAGAAGGGTCCTGCGCCCCGGCGGCGAGCTGCGCTTCTACGAGCACGTCGCCGGCGACGGCCCGCTCGTCGCCCGCATCGAGCGGTTCATGGACGCGACCTTCTGGCCGCGGGTGGCCGGCGGCTGCCACAGCCACCGCGACACCGTCGGGGCCATCCGAGCCGCCGATTTCGAGGTCGAGGCGGTGCGGTCCTTCGAGTTCCCGAGGGAGCGGATGCCGCTGTCCGCGCACGTCATGGGCCGCGCACGGAGCGCCACGACGCCGTAGCAGGAGCGTCGTCCTCCCTGACTGATGACCCCCGACTGACACTCCCGCCGTCGACGAAGGAACATCTCGTAACCGATCGGTGACGAGACGTTCCCCTGTCCTTGTCGACGCCACCTCCCTGCACGGGGTCTGCTACGACTCCCTCGTCGGGGCGAGGAGGGCCGGATGCCGAACGTCAGTCTCGTGACGCTCGGGGTGGGTGACCCTCACCGAGCGACGGCGTTCTACGAGGCGCTGGGCTGGCAGCGCTCGTCGGCGTCGGTCGAGGGCGAAGTTACGTTCCTACGAGGTGGGGCGGTCGTCCTCGCTCTGTGGGGACGCGAGAACCTCGCGAAAGACGCCAACCTCGAGGTTGAACGGAGCGGGTTCGGGAACGCCGCCCTCGCGATGAACGTCGGCTCCGAGGACGCGGTCGACGCGACGCTCGCCGCCGCAGAGGCGGCCGGCGGCACCATCCCGAAGCCGGCGGAGCGGGCCGACTGGGGCGGCTATAGCGGCTACTTCTCCGACCCCGACGGGCACCTGTGGGAGGTCGC
>JBOHEE010000393.1:0-4937 GCA_050700895.1 Nitriliruptorales bacterium
GCATGAAGACGGCCGACCGAGCCGTGTACCTGGTCTGCGGCGCCGCGTGCTCCTCGCCGTGGTCGCCGGCGGTCTCGCCGGCCGTGACGACGGCGAGCCCGTGACCGCCGAGCTGCAACCGGAGCCCTCTCCTGCCGCGCAGGAGGAAGCCGTGTCGCAGAGCGACGCCGCGGCGGGTCCGCTCCTCGACGGGGCCGCCCAGGTCGGGGCGTTGCCGGCTGAGATCTCCGCCGACATCGTCGACGAGTGCTTCCGCATCCCCAGCGAGGCCGACCCGCGCCTCAGCCCTTCCCGCAGCGACGTCGACAGCATGTACGGGGCCCGGACCGAGGGCGCGGCGATGGTCGTGTGGTTCGGTTCGGCTCCGGACGTGCCCCGAGCGTTCGGCTCATGCGTCGCGGTCGCGAACGGCGACGACTGGGTCCTCGTGGGCCGCGGTTTCCGACCGGACCCGGGTCGGGACACCTCGTCGATCGTGTGGCACACGAGCGCGGCGTCCGGCGGCACGGCGGCGGCGCTCTCCGGGAGGACGTCCGGCGACGCCGCCGAGATCGTCCTCGTCCTCGAGGACGGTCGCCGCTTGCGCGCAGAGATCCTGGGCGACGGCATCGTCGCCATCCCGTGGACCCCGGTCGCGCTGCCGGCCCGGCTCGTCGTGCTGGACGACGCCGGAAGGCGCCTCTACGACGGGCCGTTCGCGGCGTTCAGCTGAGGGCCACCCCGGAGTTCTCACCGGACCTGGCGGACCGGGCCCCTCCCGCCCCTGGGTACGCTCGCTGGCGGTCGCGGCCCGGACGCCCATGGACCGGGGCGCGCCGCTGGCAAACCGACGCGAGGAGAGACGGGCGGATGCCTGACCTGCCGAGCGGCTACGACCCGTCGTCGGTGGAGGAGGACCTCTACGGCGACTGGATCGCCGCCGGCCACTTCCACGCGGAGCCGGACGACGACGGCGAGCCCTTCTCCATCGTCATCCCCCCGCCGAACGTGACCGGGTCCCTGCATGTCGGGCACGCCCTCGACAACACCATCCAGGACGCGATCATCCGCCGGAAGCGCATGGAGGGCGCGAACGCCGTCTGGCTTCCCGGCACCGACCACGCCGGCATCGCGACCCAGAACGTGGTCGAGCGCCGGCTCGAGGAGGAGGGGCTGACGCGCCACGACGTGGGCCGCGATGGGTTCGTCGACCGGGTGTGGCAGTGGCGCGAGGAGTCCGGCGGGATGATCCTCGGCCAGCTCCGCCGGCTCGGGGCCTCCTGCGACTGGGAGCGCGAGGCGTTCACGTTCGACGAGCAACGCTCCCGGGCGGTACGGGAGGTCTTCGTCCGCCTCTACGAAGAGGGATTGATCTACCGCGGCGACCGCCTCATCAACTGGTGCGTCCGCTGCCACACGGCGCTCAGCGACATCGAGGTGGAGCACGAGGACGTCCAGGGCGAGCTCGTCCGCTTCCGCTATCCCGGCGCCGACGGCAGCCCCGGCATCGAGGTCGCGACCACCCGGGCCGAGACGATGCTCGGCGACACCGCCATCGCCGTCCACCCGGAGGATGAGCGCTACCGGGAGCTCGTCGGAACGAGGGTGAGCCACCCCTTCCTCGACCGCGCCATCCCCGTCGTCGCGGACGCGGCCGTCGACCCCGAGTTCGGCACCGGTGCCGTCAAGGTGACCCCGGCGCACGACCCGACGGACTTCGCCATCGGCGAGCGCCACGACCTCGAGGTCATCGACATCCTGACCGACGAGGGGATGATCTCCGAGGCGGGCGGCCGCTTCGCCGGGATGGACCGCTTCGCGGCACGCCGCGCGGTGAAGGACGCGCTCCTCGAGGAGGGCCTGTTCGTCGACGTGAAGCCGCACGAGCACGCCGTCGGCCACTGCTCGCGCTGCGGCACGGTCGTCGAGCCGCGCCTGTCCCTCCAGTGGTTCGTGAAGGTCGGACCGCTCGCCCAGGACGCCGCCGCCGCCGTCGAGGACGGGCGGGTGACGTTCGCGCCGGAGCGCCTGACCAAGCCGTTCCTCGAGTGGCTGCGCAACCTCCACGACTGGTGCATCAGCCGCCAGATCTGGTGGGGCCACCGCATCCCGGCGTGGTACTGCCCCGACGGCCACACGACGGTGTCGCGGGAGGATCCGGACGCCTGCGAGGAGTGCGCCGAACCCGACCTCGTCCAGGACGAGGACGTCCTCGACACGTGGTTCTCGTCGGCGCTCTGGCCGTTCACGACGCTCGGCTGGCCCGACGACACGCCGGAGCTCGCCACCTGGTACCCGACGTCGGTCCTCGTCACCGGCTACGACATCAACACCTTCTGGGTCAGCCGGATGCTGATGATGGGCGTCCACTTCCTCGACGCCGTGCCGTTCCACCTCGTCCACAACCACGGGATGGTGCGCGACCAGCACGGCAAGAAGATGTCGAAGTCGTTCGGCAACGTCATCGACCCGATCGAGTTCATCGACCGCTACGGGGCGGATGCGCTGCGCTTCGCGCTCCTCCAGCACTCGAGCCCCGGACAGGACGTGCCCCTCGCGGAGGAGTGGGTCGAGGGTGCCCGGCGCTACGCGAACAAGCTCTGGAACGCGACCCGGCTCGTGCTGCAGAACCTCGACGGGCCCGGCGTCCGCGAACTCCCCGACGAGGACCGGCTCACGCTCGAGGACCGCTGGGTCCTGTCGCGGCTCGAGGCCTGTCGCGAGGCGGTCCACGGCGCGACCGCGATCCCGGAGCTCCACTGGGCCCGGGCCGCCCAGGCCCTGTACGAGTTCTCGTGGGACGAGCTCGCGGACTGGTACCTCGAGGCGGTGAAGCCGCGCCTCTACGGCGACTGTCCCGACGCGCGCGCGACCGCGCAGGCGGTCCTCACGGTCGTGCTCGACGACCTCCTGCGGCTCCTCCACCCCTTCGTGCCTTTCGTGAGCGAGGCGCTGTGGCGCGCCCTCACCGGATCGGACGGCGGGGCGGACGCGCTGGCGGTCGCGCCGTGGCCCGCGACGCGACGGCCGCGCGACCTCGAGGCGGAGGAGCAGTTCGGGATCCTCCAGGACCTCGTCGGCGAGCTGCGCCGCTTCCGGTCCGAGCACTCGGTGCCGCCGAGCCGGCGTTTCGCGGCGACCGTCATCGCCCGGGCACGGCCGGTCCTCGAGCCGCTGGGCCCGATCATCGAAGGGCTGGCGGGCCTGTCCGGGCTCGTCTTCGCGGACGAGGCGACGGACACCGGGGGGACCACCCGGGTCGTGTTCGCCGACGGCGAGGGCGAGGTGCTCATCCCCCTCGCCGGCGCCGTCGACGTGGAGGGCGAGCTCGACCGGCTGCGCCGGGAGCTCCAGAACGCCGAGCAGGAGCGGGCGCGGGCCGAGAGCAAGCTCGGAAACGAGCAGTTCGTCGAGCGCGCCCCCGAGCAGGTCGTCCAGGCCGAGCGCGACAAGGTCGCCGAGTGGGAGCGGACCGCCGACACGCTCCGCCGGGAGGTCGCCCAGCTCGAGTCCCTGCTCGACACGAGCAGCTGATCGGAACCCGAGTGCTCACCTGCGAGGAGGCCCTGCTCGGCCTCGAGAAGCGCATCCCCTCGCGGATGGTCCCCGACCTCGCGCGCATCACCGACCTCGCGGACCTTCTCGCCGACCCCCAGCTCACCTACCCCTCGATCCACATCACCGGGACGAACGGCAAGACGTCGGTGGCGCGCATGGTCACGTCGCTCTTCGGCGCCCTCGGCATCCAGGCGGGCACCTACACCTCGCCCCACCTCCAGGACGTCCGGGAGCGCATCCGGGTCGCCGGCCGGCCGATCAGCCGCGAGGACTTCGCCGCGGCGTACGCCGGGGTCGCCCCCCTCGCCGAGCTCGTCGACGCGCGTCATCCCGACCACGTCAGCTACTTCGAGATGCTCACGGCGATGGCCTACTGGTGGTTCGCCGACCACCCGGTCGACGTCGGCGTCTTCGAGGTCGGGATGGGGGGGACCTGGGACGCGACGAACCTGATCCGCGGGGCGGTGGCGGCGCTCACGACCGTCGACATCGACCACGCGCAGTTCCTCGGGTCCACGCCGCTCGAGATCGCGGGCGAGAAGGTCGGCATCATCAAGCCGGGTGCGAACGTCGTCAGCGCGCGGCAGCCCGACGACGTTGCCGACCTCATCCGACGGCGCGTCGACGAGCAGGGCGGGCGACTGCTGCTCGTCGGGCGGGACGTGAGCGTCGAGAACCGCCGCATCGCCGTCGGCGGCCAGGTCGCGGACCTCGTCACGCCCACCCGCCGCTACCCGGAGGTCGTCATCCCCCTCCACGGCGCCCACCAGGCCGACAACGCCGCGGTCGCCATCGGGGCGCTCCACGCCTTCCTCGACGGGCTCGAGGACGTCGACGACACGCTCGTCCGAGACGCGTTCGCCGCCGTCGAGGTGCCCGGCCGTCTGGAGGTCGCGAGCCGCGAGCCGACGGTCGTCCTGGACGGGGCGCACAACCCGGCCGGGGCACGACAGGCCGCCGGCGCGATCCGCGAGGCCTTCGCGTTCCGCGACGTGATCCTCGTCTTCGCCTGCCTCGGCGACAAGGACGTCGCCGGCCTGCTCGGCCCGTTCCGGGACCTCGCGAGCCACGTCGTCGTCACCCGCGCCCCCTCCGACCGCGCCCCCGAGGTCTCGGTGCTGGAGGCCGCGGCGAACTCGGTGTGGGACGGCACCGGGGTCGCGGTCGAGGGCGCCAGGAGCGTCGCGCAGGCGCTCGAGAAGGCGACGGCGATCGCCGGGGAGAGCGACGCGGTCCTCGTGACCGGCTCCCTCTACACCGTCGGCGCCGCCCGCGACGTCCTCATCCCCTTCGAGGACTGACCTCCCCGCCCCCGCGTGCGGCGCCCGCTCGGCCCCGCGGGCCGCTCCCTCCGGCGTGCCCGTGTGACCCACCCCGCCTGATCTCGCGCCTCCGGTCGC